>CANQYS010000001.1 GCA_947628115.1 uncultured Clostridia bacterium
ATCTAGCTAGTCGGTCCCCACACAAGCTCACTTCGTAAAATATAAATGAACCATTTCGCGCTTCTCTATTAGTAGGGTATGGCGCTCTAAGTACGCCCCTATACAAAATTCCAAATTTCAGGCACCAAATACCATTATACAAACTACAATTTAATAATAGAAAGGACAAAAATGAAAGTATCAGATTTTAATTATAATTTACCAGAAGAATTAATTGCACAAACACCAATTAAAAAAAGAGATGAATCAAGATTAATGGTTTTAAACAGAAAAGAAAATACAATAGAACATAAAATATTTAAAGATATTATTGATTTTTTAAAACCTGGAGATGTATTGGTTAGAAATAATACAAAAGTAATACCAGCAAGAATTTATGGAAAAAAAGAAACCGGCGCAAACGTTGAATTTTTATTATTAAATAATATAGAGGGAGACATATGGGAATCAATTGTAAGACCAGGAAATAAATTGCATGTTGGAACAAAAGTAATATTTGGTGATGGTATATTAAAAGCTGAGATATTAGACATTATGCCAGGAGGAACAAGAAAAGTAAAATTTGAGTATGAAGGTATTTTTAACGAAATATTAGATAAAATAGGTTTAATGCCACTTCCACCATATATACATGAAGAATTAAAAGAAAAAGATAGATATCAAACAGTTTACGCAAAATATCAGGGCTCTGCTGCTGCACCAACAGCAGGTCTTCATTTTACAGATGAACTTTTGCAAAAGCTTGAAGAAAAAGGAATAATTATTGCAAATGTAACACTTCATGTTGGAATAGGTACATTTAGACCAGTAAAAGAAGAAACAGTTGAAGCACATAAAATGCACTCAGAGCATTTTTATATAAAACAAGAAGATGCAGATAAAATAAATAAAGCAAAAGAAGAAGGAAGAAGAGTAATTGCAGTTGGGACAACCTCTTGCAGAGTACTTGAATCAATAGCAGATGAAAATACAGGAAAAGTAAAACAAATAGAAGATGATACAAAAATATTTATTTACCCAGGCTATAAATTTAAATGCATAGATGGATTAATAACCAATTTCCATTTGCCAGAGTCAACACTTCTTATGCTTGTATCTGCTTTAGCGGGAAAAGACTTTATTATAAGAGCATATGAGGAAGCGGTAAAGGAAAGGTATAGATTCTTTAGCTTCGGTGACGCAATGCTTATTGCTTAAAGAAATAATATATATATACAAAAACAAATTAATGGAAAAGTATAAAAAATAACAGAAGAATACATTAATAAAATGGAGTAGAAATGAAAAAGATAAAAAGCGAAAATCAAATTTTAATAATGTTGGCATTTTTTAGTATTTCAATAGGGCTATGGGAAAATTTTAGGCAGCTTTGGCTACAGGATAACGGATTTTCAGCAACTAATATTAGCAATATAATAAGTATAGGAACATTAATTAGTGTGTTAGGAATAATTTTTGTAGGAAAATACATAAAACTAAATAAATTAAAAGCGTTTATTATATGCTCTTTATTTGCAAAATTCATAAATTTAGTATTCTTGTTAAAATTAAATAATTCAGCAAGCAATACTTTAATAAATATAACAATAGTAATAGATGTATTAACTAGCTATTTAGTTACTACAAGTATATATCCTTTAATAACAACAATTATAAAAAATAATACAATTTATAGTAAAAGAAAATTAACAGAGTATCTTTTTAGAGATTTGGGTATTTTAATTGGAGGTTTACTTATTGGTAAAGAGATTGTAGGAATTTTAATTAATTATAATATTTGTTTATTTATATCTATTATATTTTTAGCAATTTCTATAATAGTAATGTTTAATATAACAAATTGTGAATCAATTGAGAATAGAGAAAAACATAAATTATCAATACTGAAATATGTAGCAAAGAGCAGATTACAATTATTATATCATATATATACTTTTATAGGAGCTATGGCCTGGTCGTCTGCTCTAGGTTTAAAAATGCTAACTTTAACAAATTATTTTAGATATACAGATGCACAAGCAACCAATTATTTATTAATAGTAGGTTTATTAGCTGATTTAATAGGAATATTAGTATTAAAATATTTTACACCAAAAAATGATTATATAACTATAACTTTTAAGTTCGGAATAAGATTTATAGCATATTTAATCGCGTTTATATCAAACAATGTATTTATTATATTTATAGCTATGACTTGGTCTATATTAATTTCAACATCTTATGAGAACATTTGTGATGGGTATTATATCAATGCTGTTGAAAATGAATATCAATTAATATATACTAATTTTAGATATGTAATAAGATATTTAGGAGAAGCGGTAGGTGTGTTTTTGTGTGGTTTAATGTATGAAGTTGGTCTTAAATATATGTTTGGACTATCAGCATTTTTTTTAATATTTCAAATTAGTATAGCCTATTATCTAATTTATTTAAGAAAGAGTAAAGAGGTAACAAAATGAAAGAAGAAAAACAGTTAAACGAGCAAAATATTGATGAAATAATATCATTAAGAATTGACCTGCAGAATTATGATAAAAAATAATTTAAATAAGAATTTATTTTCGTTTTGATGCTATACTGATAATATTCTTGTTTCTATTTGTAGATTTTATATTGAAAGGCATTTTCCTACATATATAAACGATAATGGTAAAATTGCGTATATTTGCAATGTATATACAAAACTAGAATACAGAAAAGAGGGATATCAAAGAAAGGCTTTTGAATATTGTCTTGCATATGCAAAGAAAAATAGGATTAAACAATTTCAACTTAACAGTAAAAACAAAATTGCAATAAAGTTTTATAAATAATATGGATTTAAAGAAGTAGACAATTCTTATTGTTTAAGTATATAAAAATTAAAAGGAGAAATAAATGAAACCAGCAGTAACTTATGAATTATTACATATAGATAAAAATTCAGGCGCAAGGAGGGGAGTTGTTCATACTCCACATGGAGATATTGAGACTCCAATATTTATGCCAGTAGGTACACAAGCTACGGTAAAATCAATGACACCTGAAGAATTAAAAGATGAAGTAAAAGCACAAATAATTTTATCTAATACATATCATTTATATTTAAGACCAGGACATGAAATTGTAAAAGAAGCTGGAGGACTTCACAAATTTATGAATTGGGATAGACCAATTTTAACAGACTGTCGGAGGTTTTCAAGTATTTAGCTTGAGTGAGCTAAGAACAATTTCAGAAGATGGCGTAGAATTTAAATCACATTTAGATGGAAGTAGACATTTCTTTTCGCCAGAAAAAGTAATGGAGATAGAAGAAGCATTAGGTGCAGATATAATAATGTCATTTGATGAATGTTGTCCATATCCATCAACATATGAATATACAAAACAATCTATGGAGAGGACAACAAGGTGGGCTATAAGATGCAAAAATGCACATAAAAATATTGAAAAACAGGCATTATTTGGAATTATACAAGGTGGGTTTTATGAAGATTTACGTAAAAAATCACTTATTGATTTAATAGAATTAGATTTTCCTGGTTATGCCATAGGAGGAATAAGTGTAGGTGAACCAAAAGAAGAATTTTTAAAAATGTTATACTATACTGCTCCACTTATGCCAAAAAATAAACCAAGATATTTAATGGGAGTAGGAAGCCCAGACTATTTAATAGAAGCAGCAATTGCAGGAATTGACATGTGCGATTGCGTCCTACCTACAAGAATTGCAAGAAATGGAACAGCAATGACATGGAATGGAAAAGTAGTCGTAAGAAATGCTATATATGAAAGAGATTGGAATCCATTAGACAAAGAATGTGATTGTTATACATGTAAAAATTATAGTAGAGCCTATATAAGGCATTTAATAAAGGCAAATGAAATATTAGGAGTGCGATTACTTTCGATTCACAATCTAAGATTCTTGACTAAACTTATGGAAAGAGTTAGAATAGAAATAGAGAATGATAATTTATTAACCTTTAAAAAGGAATTTTATAAAAAATACGGATATACTAAAGAATAGGAGGAATTAGATGGACTTATTGCAACAAGAAATAAATAAAAACAAAGATAAAAAAATATCAACTTCAAAAAAAATTGTATTAGTGTCTTTAATATTATGTATTGTATTACTAGTTCTAATATTACTTGTTATGTTTTTGATGAGTGGAGAACAAACAAAAAATTTAAGTTTAACTGTTAATGGAAGTAATATTCAAATAACTAGCAATATGTTTATAACAGATGAAAATGGCATTACATACATTTCACTTGGGCAACTTTCTGATTTGATTGGGTACAACTATTTAAGAGGTGGATATTTAGAGTATATTGAAGATAGTACGAAATGTTATTTATATAATATAAATCAAATTATAGGATTTGAAACAAACAGCGATCTGATATATAAAACTTCAGAAAATTCTAATTTAGATTATCAATATTATAAATTAAAAAATAAAATAATTAGCAATAATCAAGTCTTATATATATCATTAGAAGATTTAAGTGTGGGATGTAATGTTATTTATAGCTATTCTAAAGATAAAAATGCAATTATAATAGAGACAACAGATAATTATATAAAAAATTTCAACAATAGTTCAATAAAATTATCAATAGATGATAATTTTAATAACAAAAAAGCTATATCATATGGTATGTTAATAGTTTCTAATGATAATCAGAAACTTGGAATAGTGGATTTGAATTTTAATACAGTAATTGGAGCAAAATACAGTTCAATTGAATTTGATGAATATACTCAAAATTTTATTATATCTGATGATGGTAAATATGGTGTAATTTCTACAGAGAAATTATTAATTGAACCAAAATATCAAGAGTTAAGTATAATAAATTATTCACCACTATTATACAAAGTAAAATTAAATAACAAATATGGTATACTAGATGAAAATGGAGATATAGTTATTAATAACGAATATGATCAATTTGGTTCTAATAATAATATTGAAAATAACTTTACTTTGATTATTAAGGATATAGGTGAAAAAAAACAAACTGGAATAATAGCAATAAAAAATGGAAAATATGGTTTAATAAATATAGAAACAGGAAATCCAATAGTTGATTGTAAGGCGGATACAATTTATTATAATAATGAAGAAAATACATATTATGTACAGGAAGATAATAAAGTATTTACTTTAGATGAATATATAAATTATTTGAATACGACAGTAGTTAATTTTTAAAATTAATTAAAATATATATAATAAAAGGATTATAGAATAGAAATTTGAAAGCAAAAATTCCAGAGAGAAATCGCTGGAATTTTTGTGTAAAAAAACAATGATTTAATTCATATAAATTATATCAAAAAAAGCGAAGGTTTTTTACTATTTTTAGAATTTTTCTTTCAAATTTTAATATATTTTCAAAAAATAACAGAAACTTAAATATTTAAAACATTGACAAACTAGATAAATATTTGGTATAATATACAAGTTGAAAAATATGCACATATAGTCATAGTTTAAGATTGTGCTAGAAAAAGTGTTCTTAAATGCAAAAACTATATGGAGGTAAAACAATAAGGAGGAATGAAAATGGCAGTAGTTGCAATGAAACAATTACTAGAAGCAGGTGTACATTTTGGACACCAAACAAAAAGATGGGATCCTAAAATGGCTGAGTATATATATCAAGCTAGAAATGGTATCCATATTATCGACTTACAAAAGACATCTAAAAAAATTGATGAAGCATATAGCTTTATTAAAGAAGTAGCTGAAGAAGGAAAGGATATATTATTTGTAGGTACAAAAAAACAAGCCCAAGAATGTGTTAAAGAAGCAGCAATAAAAAGCAATATGTTCTATGTTGATCAAAGATGGCTTGGAGGAACGCTTACTAATTTTAAAACAATTAGAAAAAGAGTTGAAAGATTAAACAAACTACATGAAATGGAACAAGATGGTACATTTGATGTATTACCTAAAAAGGAAGTAGCAGCATTAAGAAATGAAATGGAAAAACTAGAGAAAAACCTAGGTGGAATTAAAGAAATGAAAAAAATGCCTGGAGCTATGTTTGTAGTTGATCCAAAAAATGAGAGAATTGCTGTATTAGAAGCAAAAAAATTAAATATTCCAATAGTAGGATTAATAGATACAAACTGTAATCCAGAAGATGTAGATTATCCGATTCCAGGTAATGACGATGCAATTAGAGCTGTAAAATTAATAACAGATGTTATGGCAAATGCAATTATAGAAGGAAGACAAGGGGAAGTATTAGAAACTGAAAGTGAAATAGCAGAGGAAGAGGTAGTTTCAGAAGAACAACCAAGTATGGAGGAAGTTGTAGCTGCAGAAACAACTGAAACATCAGAAACAGTAGCTGAATAATAATATAATGTATTGGTATAGAGAAGAATGAAAAATGACATCACTAGATGTCAAATATAAAAATTAAAACAAATCAAAAACGAGTAATACTAGGAAGATGAGCAAAAATTCTTGAAATAGTACATAGGTACATTGAAAGAATTTTTGTGATATCTGACAACGTAGGACGAAGTTTTTCATTTGTTTATAGGAGGGAATTTAAATGATATCAGCATCATTAGTAAAAGAATTAAGAGAAAAAACTGGTGCAGGAATGATGGACTGTAAAAAAGTTTTAACAGAAACAGATGGAGATATGGAAAAGGCAGCTGAATTATTAAGAGAAAGAGGAATAACAAAAGCAGCTAAAAAATCAGATAGAATAGCAGCAGAAGGTTTAGTATATTGCTATGTAACAGACGATAAAAAAGTTGGTGTTGTATTAGAAGTTAATGCAGAAACTGACTTTGTTGCAAAAAACGAAGAATTTAGAAAATTCGTTATAGATACAGCAAAACAAATAGCAGTTACAAATCCAGCTGATGTAGAAAGTCTATTACAAGAAAAATCTTTAAGTGATTCTTCTAAAACAATAAAAGATATATTAACAGATAAAATAGCAACAATAGGTGAAAACATGTCAGTTAGAAGATTTTCAAGATATGAAACAGAAGGATTAATAGAAACATATACACATGGTGATGGAAAAATAGGAGTTATGGTTGATTTTGCAAATGGTAGTTCAGAAGTTGCAAAAGACGTATGTATGCAAATTGCAGCAGCAAAACCAGAATATTTAAATGAACAAGAAGTTCCAGAACAAGTAGTAAACCATGAAATGGAAATATTAAAGGCTCAAGCTATTAATGAAGGAAAACCTGCTGAAATAGCAGAAAAAATGGTAAAAGGAAGAATTGGAAAATTCTATGGAGAAATCTGCTTATTAGATCAAGATTTTGTAAAAAATCCAGATATAAAAGTTAAAGATTTATTAAGTCAAAACAATGCAGAAATAAAAAGGTTTGTAAGAATAGAAAAAGGTGAAGGACTTCAAAAAAGAGAAGAAAACTTTGCAGAAGAAGTTGCAAAACAAATTAAATAGAATTTAGAGATTAGAATTAAGAGGTTCTAATCTCTTTTTTGTTTTATTGGGTTTATAAAATAAATTGTGGCCTGTTAAATGGTATTTAGTGTTTGGAATTTTGAATTTTGTGTAGGGGGTAGACGACCCTGTCCGCCCGAAAAACTGACAAAATCGCTAGGACGGAGGAAAAAATCCAATTTCTTCGAAATAAATTTTTTCCTCGCATCAACACGCTCTTCTTAAACAAACTACAATTTATTTTACAAAATCCAATTAATTGGAAATAGCAAATATCCTATTTCACAACTCCCACATTCCACTTCTAAAATATTACAAAAATATTACAAAAAGTAATTGCAATTTAAAAATGCATGATATATAATGATACAGGTTAAAAAAATATAGAAGAAAGAAGGTTTTAATTTATGAGCAAAAAGTATGTTTACCTTTTTAAAGAAGGAAATGCAAATATGCGTGAATTATTAGGTGGTAAAGGTGCTAATTTAGCAGAAATGACAAATTTAGGCTTACCAATTCCACAAGGTTTTACTGTTTCAACAGAAGCTTGTACAGAATATTATAACGATGGTAAAAAAATTAATGAAGAAATTCAAAGCCAGATTTTTGAAGCATTAAAAAAATTAGAAGAAATGCAAGGCAAAAAATTTGGAGATAATAATGATCCATTACTAGTATCAGTAAGAAGTGGTGCTAGAGCATCAATGCCTGGTATGATGGATACAATATTAAATTTAGGATTAAATGATGTAGCAGTTGAAGGATTCGCCGCAAAAACTGGAAATCCAAGATTTGCTTATGATTCATATAGAAGATTTATTCAAATGTATTCAGATGTTGTTATGGAAGTTCCAAAGTCTTTCTTTGAGAAAATAATTGATGAAGTAAAAGAATCAAAAGGAGTTCATTACGATACTGAACTTACGACAGACGATTTAAAAGAATTAGTAAAAAGATTTAAAGCTGTATATAAAGAAGCAATGAAAGGTGAAGAATTCCCACAAGATCCAGTAGAACAATTAATGGGTGCAGTTAAAGCTGTATTTAGAAGTTGGGATAATCCAAGAGCTATAGTATATAGAAGAATGAATGATATACCAGGAGATTGGGGAACAGCTGTAAATGTACAAGCTATGGTATTTGGTAATATGGGAGATACATCTGGAACAGGTGTTGCATTTACAAGAAATCCATCAACAGGTGAAAAAGGAATATTTGGTGAATACCTAATTAATGCACAAGGTGAAGACGTTGTTGCAGGCGTTAGAACACCACAACCAATTACAAAACTTGCAGAAGATTTACCAGAATGTTATAAACAATTTATGGAAATAGCAACTAAACTTGAAAATCACTATAGAGATATGCAAGATATGGAATTTACAATCCAAGAAGGAAAATTATACTTCTTACAAACAAGAAATGGAAAAAGAACAGCTCCAGCAGCTATAAAAATCGCTTGCGATTTAGTTGATGAAGGAATGATAACTAAAGAAGAAGCAGTTCTTAGAATAGAAGCTAAATCTTTAGACCAATTATTACACCCAACATTTGATAAAGACAGCCTGAAAGCAGGAGAAGTTATAGGGGAAGCACTTCCAGCATCTCCAGGTGCAGCAGCAGGTAAAGTAGTATTTACAGCTGAAGAAGCTAAAGAATTAGGAAATGGTGGAAAAGGTGAAAGAGTAATTCTTGTTCGTTTGGAAACAACACCAGAAGATATTGAAGGTATGGTAGCTGCACAAGGTATACTTACAGTTCGTGGTGGTATGACATCACATGCAGCAGTTGTTGCTCGTGGTATGGGAACATGCTGTGTATCTGGATGTGGAGATATCAAAATGAATGAAGAAGCAAAAGAATTTGAACTTGGTGGATATACATTCCATGAAGGTGATTACATTTCATTAGATGGAACAACAGGAAAAATATACAAAGGTGATATAAAAACAGTAGAAGCCAGTGTAAGCGGAAACTTTGGAAGAATAATGGGATGGGCAGATGAATTTAGAACTCTAAAAGTTAGAACAAATGCTGATAATCCAAGAGATACAAAAAATGCTGTTAACTTAGGAGCAGAAGGAATAGGACTATGTAGAACAGAGCATATGTTCTTCGAAGAAGATAGAATTCCAAAAATCAGAAAAATGATTTTATCAGAAACAGTTGAAGCAAGAGAAGCAGCTTTAAATGAATTAATACCATTCCAAAAAGGTGACTTTAAAGCTATGTACAAAGAACTTAAAGGATTACCAATGACAGTACGTTATTTAGATCCACCTTTGCATGAATTCTTACCAACAGACGAAGAAGATATAAAAGCATTGGCAAAAGATATGGGTGTTAGTGTTGAACACTTAAAAGCAAAATGTGCAGAATTACATGAATTTAACCCAATGATGGGACACAGAGGATGCCGTCTTGCTGTTACATATCCAGAAATAGCTAGAATGCAAACAAGAGCATTAATGGAAGCAGCAATAGAAGTTAAAGCAGAAGATGGATACGATATAGTACCAGAAATAATGATTCCATTAATTGGAGAAAAGAAAGAATTAAAATTTGTTAAAGATATAGTTGTTGAAACAGCAGAACAAGTTAAAAAAGAAAAAGGATCAGATATGGAATACCATATTGGTACAATGATAGAAATACCAAGAGCAGCATTAACAGCTGATGAAATAGCTGAAGAAGCAGAATTCTTCTCTTTCGGAACAAATGACTTAACACAAATGACATTTGGTTTCTCAAGAGATGATGCTGGTAAATTCTTAGATTCATATTATAAAGCAAAAATTTATGAATCAGATCCATTTGCTAAGCTTGACCAAGATGGTGTTGGAAAATTAGTAAAAATGGCAGCTGAAAAGGGAAGAGCAACAAGACCAAACATTAAACTTGGTATCTGTGGAGAGCATGGTGGAGAACCATCAAGTGTTGAATTCTGCCACAATGTAGGATTAAACTATGTGTCATGTTCACCATTTAGAGTTCCAATAGCAAGACTTGCAGCAGCTCAAGCAGCATTAAAAAATAAATAAAATTTATATAAAAAACTACGCATTTTACAATGTGTAGTTTTTTTAATATAATTTAATTAAATAAATTGTAGTTTGTTTGTTTTTCGGTGAATTCAGGACAGTCCCAAAAATCCCCAAAATTGGTGATTTTAAAGGACAGTCCCTAGAATTCCCCGAACACAAACTACAATTTAGTGTAAAATATTAATCATTTGAAGAAGAATTGTATAAATCACTTTCATATAAATCATCTATATATACGTCCTTTTCCTTAGAGCCATCTAAAAATCCGATTCTAGCAATATCATCATGTACTTCTTGTATCCATACAGGTTTTTCATTATAATAAACCTCGTTTAATTGTCTATGATTTAAAATTTCATTTATTCTTTGTTTATTCATTTTAAACCTCCGTTCACGTTATTAATAACATTATATCCAAAAAAAGTAAAAAAATACTTGATAATATATAATTAAAAATATATAATGAAATAAATACATTAGAAAAAAAAGGAGAAAATACATGAAAGATAAAATAATAAATTTAAAAAATAAGATAATCTCATTTTTATTAAAGCATAAAAAAATAAGTATTATCACTTTGATAATAGTTTTAATTATAATTGCAATAATAATATGTGTATTATGTACTAAAACAGAAATAGGAAATACAAATGGTAATTTAAACAATGTTGGATTTACAACTAAAAATGGGAAATGGATATATTACCAAGGATATAATAACAGTATGGTAGATGGAATATACAAATCGAACGGAACTAAAACAGAAAAAATATTAGACAATTATGGAATATATTTAAATAATTCTGGTAAATATATATTTTTTGTAGATGCAGAAGATAATAGTATAAAGAAAATAAAAAATAATGGTAAAAATATTAAAACAATAGTTGAAGATATTGACATAGATATGATGACTGTTATAGATAATTGGATTTATTATTTTGACGATTCCAATTTTTATAAAATTAAAACTAATGGGAAAGATAAAAAAATATTATTAGAAAAGACAATAGAAAATTATCAAATTGTAGGAAATTGGATATATTATTCTTATAGAAGTAATGGAAATTATATAATAGCTAAAATGAAAACAAATGGAGAAAATAATACAAAAATAGATGAACAAGCTGGAAAAAATTTCTTTGTTGATGGAAATAAAATTTATTATATTTATGAACAGCAAAATTCTGAAAATAATAATTATTCATGTGAGATTTATAAACTAAAAACTAATGGCAAAAATAAAGAAAAAATAGCTGACATAAGTGGAAATGTAAATGTAGATACATCTAACTATTCTGAAAATTTTATGTACTATACTAAAAGAAATGATGATGACAAACTTGCAATATATAAAATAGATTTAAAACAAATGAATGAAACAAAAATAGTAGATATAAACGGATATAGTACTTATATAAATGTATATAAAAATTGGATTTATTATCCAGACCAAAATGATAATGGAGATATACAAATGTTTAAAGTAAAAACAAATGGAGAAAATAAACAAAATATGTAAAAAATTGGGGTTGCAATAAATGCAACCCTAAGTGTTATATAAAATAAATTGGAGGATTTATATGCAAATTAAATATGACAATACTGTAATAGATGTAAAAAAAGGTACAAAAGTAATAGATTTATTTAGTCAGGAAATAAGCAAAAGTAATAATGAAATAATAGCTTGCAAATTTAATAATGAGGTAAAAAGTCTTAATTATGAAATAAATACAGATGGAGAATTAGAATTAATAGATATAAAAAATAAAGATGGAATGAGAATATATAAGAGGGGACTGATATATATAGTTTCTAAAGCTTTTAATGAATTATATCCAAAAGCTTTACTTACAGTTAATTTTCAATTATATCATTCAATGTTATGTGATATAGATAACATAACATTAACAGATGAAATGATACAAAATGTTGATAAACGTGTAAAAGAAATAATAAATAAAAATATTCCAATTACAAAAAAAATAATACCTAAAGAAGAGGCTGAAGTATTTTATAATAAGGAAAAAACTTTAAAAGGAAGACTACAATTAGATTTAAAAGATAAAAAAGAAGTAACTTTGTATTGTTGTGAAGATTATTATAATTATTTTTATGGTGTAATGCCAATTTCTACAGGATGCATAAAAGAATATGAAGTATTAAATTACAAAGGAAGAATTTTAATTAGATATCCAAGCAGAAAAAATCCATATATTTTACCTGAATTTATAGAATGTCCTAAGCTTTTAGAAACACTTGATGAGTATGAAAAAGTTCACAAAATTCTTAATATAAATACTTTATATAAATTGAATAAGCTAATAAAAAAAGGAAATATAAAAGACTATATT
This sequence comes from uncultured Clostridia bacterium, assembly GCA_947628115.1. Classification (GTDB taxonomy): domain Bacteria; phylum Bacillota; class Clostridia; order TANB77; family CAG-508; genus CAG-452. The sequence continues at coordinate 12,845 of CANQYS010000001.1, forward strand.
TTATTAGATGAAGCATTGCATGAGAAAAAAATAGCTAAAATAGCAGATGAAATTTCAAATAGAAAAGAAACAAAAGTAGTACTTATTGCAGGACCTTCTTCATCTGGAAAAACTACGTTTGCAAAAAGACTAGAACTAGAATTAAGACTAAATGGACTAAAAACAAAAACAATATCAGTTGATAATTATTTTGTAGAAAGAGAAGATACGCCAAAAAATGAAAATGGAGAATATGATTTTGAGGCAATAGAAGCAATAGATACAAAGCTTTTAAATAATGATTTAATAAAGTTATTAAATGGTAAAGAAATAAAAATGCCAACATTTAATTTTCACGAAGGAAAAAAAGAATTTAAGGGAAATACAATGAAACTTGCAGAAGACGAAATTTTAATAATGGAAGGAATTCATTGTTTAAATGATAAACTTACATTTTTAATACCAAAAGAACAAAAATATAAAATTTATATTAGTTGTTTAACAGTGCTAAATATAGATTATTATAATAGAATTTCAACAACTGACACAAGATTAATAAGAAGAATAGTAAGAGACAATCAATTTAGGGGATATAGCGCTCTGCATACTTTAAAAATGTGGCCATCTGTAAATAAAGGAGAAGCAAAAAATATATTTACTTATCAAGAAGAAGCTGATGTAATGTTTAATTCATCTTTAATATATGAACTAAGTGTATTAAAAAATTATGCAATTCCATTATTAAAAGAAATAAAACAACAAGAACCTGAATATTCTGAAGCTAAAAGATTAATATCTATGTTAGAATATTTTGAAACAATATCGTCAAAATTTATTCTAAAAAATTCTCTCCTTAGAGAATTTATAGGTAATAGTATATTTGATGAATAGTTTGAGGTGAATAATAACTGTGAAAAAATTTAACGAAATAGATGAAGAATTTATATGTGAAAACTGTGGAAAAAAAGTAGAAAAATTAGGATATTCATGCAGAAATCACTGTAATCATTGTTTATATTCAAAACATGTAGATATAAATCCTGGAGATAGGCAAGAAGAATGTCAAGGACTATTAGAACCAATAGGGATAGAAATAAATAATAAAAAGGGATATGTAATAGTATATAAATGCAAAAAATGTGGGCAAATTAGAAAAAATAAAGCAGCAAAAGATGATAATATGGACATGATAATAAAATTAAGTGCAGAGAATTTTTTTTAGGCAGATTTTTTTCCTTTTCCGTCCGGAAAAGGAAAAAATAATAGGAGGTGATATATAATATGAAAAGAATATGTGTTATAGGTAGTTGTAATATGGATTTGTTTTATAACACAAATAGAATACCAAAACAAGGAGAGACAGTGATTGGTAACAGCTTTTCTGAAGCATGTGGTGGAAAAGGAGCAAATCAAGCAATTGCAAGTGCTAAATTAGGAGGTATAGTTTCTTTTATAGGTAAAATTGGAAATGATATATATGGCGAAAAATTATTAGATAATTTTAAAAATAACAATGTTAATATTAATAATTTAGAAACTTGTAATAAAAATACTGGACTTGCAATAATAGGTAGATGCAATAATGATAATAGAATAGTAATTATACCAGGTGCTAATAACGAAGTTACAATAGATTTTATAAAGAAAATAGAAGATAAAATACTAGAATTTGATATAATTATATGCCAATTAGAAATTCCAATAAATTCGGTGGAATACATAGCAAAAATTTGTAAAGAAAGTAATAAAATATTTATACTAAATCCAGCACCTGCTCAGAAATTAAGTAAAAATCTTATAGAAAATTGTACATACATAATACCGAATGAGATAGAAATATTAGAAATTTTTGAAGAAAAAAATGTAGAAAAGATATTACAGGAATATCCACAAAAAGTAATTCTAACTAATGGAAATAAAGGAGTAGAATATTGTATAAATAATAATATAGTAAATGTTCCAGCAAGAAAAGTAGAAGTACAAGATACAACAGGAGCAGGAGATACTTTTATTGGGGCATTTGCATATGCGATATCAAATGCATTGGAATTTAATTATGCAATAGAATTTGCAAATACAGCGGCAGCTTTATCTGTTACAAAAATGGGAGCTCAAAATGGAATGCCAAATTTAAAACAAGTAGAAGAAACAAAAAATGAAATTGATAAAAAAAGGAGGTAGTAAACGATGAAAAGTATTGATTTACATATGCATACAGAATATTCAGATGGGGAATATAGTGTAGCTGAAGTTTTAAAAGAATGTGAGAATATGGGATTATCTGTTATATCAATTACAGATCATGATGTTGTAGGAGCATATGAAGAGATGGAAAAAAAACCTGAAACAAGAAAAATATTTTCAGGGAAAATAATTGCAGGAACAGAGCTAAGTTTTAATAAAGACGGATATTTATTTGATGTATTAGGATATAATATAGATTGGAAAAAAATGCAGAATCTATTAGATAGTAGAATGGATATTGATGAAAAAAAACAAATGCAAGCAACATTATTAGAAGAATGGAAACAAGTATGTAAAAAAAAGGGAATAAAATTTGATGAAAGAATAGAAACTACAAATGGAACAAAAATTGAAGCTTTTAATTTATTATATTCCGATATTTCAAATTTTGATAAGTATCCAGAAAACAGGAGATTTGCAGAGTATATAGCTAAGAAAAATAGAGCATTTTTTTATAAAAGATATTTTTCAAACCCTAAAAGTGAATTTTTTGTATATGAATCAAGATTTTCACCAACACTAAAAGAAGCAATTGATATGATACATAAATGCGGAGGAAAAGCATTTTTAGCACATGCATTTGCATATGGATTAGAAGATACAATAGGTTTTATAAATGATGCTATAAAAGAAGGAATAGATGGTATAGAGCAATACTATTCTACATTTACACCTGTGCATGAGAATATAATAAGAGAATTAGCACAAAAGAATTCCTTGTATGTATCAGGAGGAACAGATTTTCATGGACCTAATGTAAAATCAGATATAAATATTGGAATAGGAAGAGGAAATATGAATGTTCCAGAATCAATAATTTTTCCTTGGATGCCTAGTAAATGTTTTTTAGATAATAACAAAGATAATAAAGTAGAAGAAAAAATATTATAAAAACGAATAAAAAACAAAAAGATGATCTATGTAGATAGGTCATCTTTTATATTATTATCTTATATTTTGTAAAGCTTCAATTCTATCATCTATGCTTGGATGTGTAGAAAATAAACCAGCTTTTTTCTTACCATTAGCATTCTTTTTAAAAGGATTTATAATGTACATATTTTCTGTTGCTTTGTTTGCAAATTTTAATTCGTTAGGATCTTCATCTAATTTTCTTAAAGCTGATATTAATCCATCAGGATTTCTAGTAAATTCTACTGCTGTACTATCTGCTAAGAATTCCCTTCTTCTTGAGACAGCCATTTGCATTATTTTTCCAAGTATTGGAGCAAATATTAAAAAGATTAAACCTATCAACATGAGTATGCCACTTCCACTATTATCATTATCTTTGTTCCTATTACCTCTATAGATAAAAGTTCTAGTAAAAATATCAGAAAGCATTACTATAAAACCAACCATTACAGTTACAACAGCTGAAAGTAATATATCATAATTCTTTATGTGAGCCATTTCATGAGCAATAACACCTTCTAATTCATAATATTCTAATTTATCTAAAAGGCCAGTAGTTACACAAATAATAGAGTGTTCTGGATTTCTACCTGTTGCAAAAGCATTGGGTTGACTATCATCAACAACATATAATCTTGGCTTATAAGAAAGTCCAGAGGATATCATAAGTCCATCTAGAATATTAATAATTTTTTTGTGCTCTTCTACAGTTGCAGGTCTTGCATGAGAAACAGATAAAATAATTTTATCACTGTTATAATATGTTGCCCAACAACTTAGAATAGAAAATAATAGTGAAATAAATATTGCAAATGATGCATCTAAATCAAATGTCATACATAAATAATATAAAATTAAAGTTATTATTAAAATAAAACCAGAAACAATAAAACCAGTTTTCATTTTATTTCTTCTAACATCTTCTAACATATTTATCACCTAATAACATTATAACATTATTATAATTTAAATACAAATATAAGTTTAAAAAATTTAATATAATTAGGTATTACAGTTAAGTAAGTAATAGAAAAATACTTCTCCAGCTAACGAAAATATTCCATGAACGATTTAATATGCCCTGTAATAAAATGTAGTATATGAAAAAAATCTAATGTATAAGTTTTCATATAAAACATCAATGTGAAGGAATTAATTAAAATTATAAAAATATATTGCAAAATAAATTAATATAAATATATAATTATAAAGTAAAAAATATTTATTAAAGCAATTAATTGCTAAAAATGGAGGGTATATGAGAAAAACAAAAATAGTCTGTACTTTAGGACCTGCAACAGATGATCCTGAGGTTTTAAAAGAATTAATGAGAGCTGGAATGAATGTTGGAAGAGTAAACTTTTCACATGGAAATTATCAAGATCAAGAGGAAAGAATTAATGTATTTAAAAGGATAAGAGGAGAATTAGGATTACCAATACCACTTCTTTTAGATACACAAGGCCCAGAAATTAGAATAGGAAAATTTAATAATGATAAAGCTTTTTTAGAAAATGGAAAGACATTTACATTATTAAATGAAGATACTTTGGGAAATGAAACAAAAGTATCTATAACATATAAAGAACTATATAAGGATGTAGAAATTGGAAGAACCATATTAATAAACGATGGCACTATAGAACTAAAAGTAAAGGAAATAGTTAATAAAGATATAGTTTGCGAAGTTATACAAGGAGGATATTTAACTAATAGAAAAAGTATTAATGTACCAGATTTAGTTTTAAATTTACCAAGTATTACCGAAAAAGATATAGCAGATATAAAATATGGTATTACAGTAGGTTTTGACTATATTGCTGCATCTTTTGTTAGAAAACCAGAAGATGTACTTGCTATAAAACAAGTATTAAAAGAAAATAACGGAGAACATATAAAAGTCATTTCAAAAATTGAAAATAGAGAGGGAATAAATAATTTTGACAAAATATTAGAGGTATCAGATGGAATTATGGTAGCAAGAGGAGATCTTGGTGTAGAAATACCTATGGAAGAAGTACCAATATACCAAAAACAATTTATTAAAAAAACATATAAACAAGGAAAACCAGTAATAACTGCAACACAAATGTTAGAGTCTATGATAACAAATCCAAAACCAACTAGAGCAGAAGTAAGTGATATAGCAAATGCAATATATGATGGAACAAGTTGTATAATGCTTTCACGGAGAAACAGCAACAGGAAATTACCCTGTAGAATGTGTAAAAACAATGGATAAAGTGGCAAAAAAAATAGAACAATCAGTTAAATATTGGAAGAGATTTAAAAACAGAGAATACAGCTTGGAAGAATTAGATTATAAATTTAATATGAATTATTCAGTATGTACACTTGCTGCAAATATAAACGCAAAAGCTATAATTGCATATACAAACACTGGAGATACCTCAAGAATACTATCTAGTTTTGGACCAGAATGTCCAATATTTGCAATAACAGAAACCGAAACAACATATAGACAACTCCGGAGCAGCATGGAACATTATACCTAAATTATTTCCTCATCAAGAAACAATAGATAAATTGGTATATTTAGGTATAGATACATTAAAAAGAGAAGGAGTATTAAAACATGGAGATAAAGTTGTGATTGCAGGAGGATCAAAAGTAGTAACAGATTTATCAGACCAAGAAGCTAAAATAAATACGGTAATGGGTGGAATAGTAGAAATATAAAATAAAGTCGGCACTATTTTGTTATAGTGTCGACTTTTAAAAAATTTGCTAGTGGTGATTGTAGGAACCTTCGTACATAATATCCATTAAGTGAGATGCGTCGTCACTTTTTCCTTCACCATCAAAGCCTATATAAGCTTTGATGGTACCATTTTGCATAAGAAAAAGTGGTTGTCCCCACGCATCTGATGATAGACAGTAATTACAATCTATTACTGTAGTTACATTATGTGCTACAGGAAAAATAGTTGATAAATTTGTGTCTGAATCTAATATTTTAAAACCATATACATCTGTTACAGAATGAAATAAATATATAAATTCTGCTTCAGAATATCCAACATATGATGCACCTTTAATCACATCAGTACTTGAAATAGCCTTGCCGAATGACCATAAAGTTATTTTATTATCATTAGCGTTATACACTAATGATTTTAAAGGGAAGCGAGACATTATTTCTTCACCATTTACAATATTGTGGTGGATGTACCCAAAATATTTGGTAGGATTCTGCGACGATGACGAAGTAAATCCATACAAATATCCCTTATCATTTATAACAAGGAGAAATAATGCTTTTGAATTTTTATCCCGCACAAATACTGGATGAAAATATTTGGAATTGTAGTAATTTACAGTTTTGGATTCTGAACTATAATTTTCAAATCCAAAACCAGAAAAATATTCCTCATTGTAACGAAATTTATCATGGTTTTCTTTGTAAAAAGTGAATACCGCATTTTCATCTTGAATATCAATTAAAGAAATGTCATTTTTATCAGCAATTTTGGACTCCGATGAGGGTCCTGATGAGAACTCAATTGTGATTGTGGATTTACTATTATTACAACCAGCAAAAATCATGATTATAATGACTACAATAGATAATGAAATTATTTTTCTCATATAAATTTTTCTCCTATTTAAAATTTATAAATTTTCAATGTACTAGCAAATTCTCTAATTGTAAAAAGGAACTCCTTTTTAATTTTCCTTCTTAAATTCGTATTAATCAGGAACTTACCTTTTGTACAATGGTAATTATAACATGCTTTAACATAAAATACAAATTTTCGAAATTTAACCTATTATAAAAATATATTGTAAATTGATTAGTATAAATATATAATTATTGTATTTTTTGCACTTTTTTGTAATATGTATCATAAAATGTAATATATACAAAAAAGGAGGAAATTTGAATGTATAGAAATTATATGCAAGCAAGAACTTGTTGTTCATGCAATTGTTCATCTAAAAGTAATTCATGCAATAATAACAAAGACAAAGATATAATAGATGATACTTGCGAATGTGTTCAAAACATGATGGATAATAGTGATTCATGTGAATGTGGATTTGATGAAGACAATTTATTTCCAAGCAATCCTATGTATGCACAAAGCTATGTACCATGGCAAACAATGGATAAAACATTTACTCCGTGTGTGGGTTTAAAAATGGGAACAATATTTCCAGAATTAGTTAGTCCATATATGCCAGGACAATCAATGGAAGAAATTGAATATATTAGAAGAACAAATAAAATAGGAGAGGGGTGCAACAAATATGGAATGTAATGAAGACATTGAAAATAGAAATAATTGTTCAAACAACAATGACAATAGAAGACGTGAAATGATTGAGCAAATAAAATGTTTGAATTTTGCAGTAATTGAACTTGGTCTATATTTGGATACACATCCTGAAGATCAAAAAGCATTATGTATGCATAGAGAATATTGCAAACAGTTAAAAGACTTAAAAGATAAATATCAAAAAATGTATGGGCCACTTTCAATTTATTACCCATGCAACAAATGGAGATGGCTAGAAGAACCATGGCCTTGGGAAAGGGGGAATTATTAATGTGGACCTATAATAAAGTATTAGAATATCCAATAAATATAAAATGTCCAAATCCAAGACTTGCAAAATTTATAATATCACAATATGGTGGACCTGATGAACAACTGATTTTATGATGCACATCAAATTAATCGCTACCTATAGCCATTTCTAAGCATTTTCTATGCCATACCCCGACAAAATCATACGCAAAAATCGGAGAGTAAAACTCGTTCGAGTTCTACTCTCCTTGCTTTTTGCATTTTGTCAATTAAGGGGTATGGCATAATATGGCTTTATCAAGCCCCCAAATTTTCAAGCTGTTCAATTCTCTTTGAGGTATAAGGGTGAGACGCTTTCAGTCGTTCCGTCAGCGTTGCTTTGCCATGAAATGAAATCTTATCAATAATATAAAGTGAATTTTTCAACTCCGTTCCATAGCCTATCAAAAAGGCGTATTCATCGGCTAACAATTCGCTGTGTCTGCTGTTTAAAGCAATAAAAACATCTCCCGAAAAAACGAAAAGGAAAATTGCTGTGTCAAAAAAAAGTCTTGACATAAACAGAACAAAAGAAATAACTACAATCACAATATTTTTACCGCTCAGCATATTAGAAATTGTCTGAGCGATAAACGCGCATAAACGCAGTACCAGAACAATAACCGTAAAAAATCCGTTGCCGACTGATTTAATAAGCAACGCCGTTGTATCGCCATTTACAATATGACCGAATTCATGGGCAAGAATACCCTTTAACTCTTCGCGGGTAAATGTTTCCATTGCTCCCCTTGTAACGGCTATCGTATGCCGACCCATGGCAAACGCATTAACCGTCATAGTATCCGCTATGTAAAGTTTAATATCCTTATTGAGGTTTGGCGTATATTGCAACGCGTCCACATAAACCTCCTCAAATATCGGCAAAAGATAGTCTTTGTCTGTTTGCGTCTGAACAGGTCTTACACCCTCTAAAAGTCTTGCAGTTATTTCACCTAAAGGAGATACCGAAAAAGCAACCGATATGCCGTACAACAACACGGCAATAAGCAAGCTTAATAAAACATTTTGAATAAAAATATACAGAATTAAAACAGCAAAAGAAAAATAGAAAACAAACCAAATCAAATACGCCCAATTTGATTTAAAAAAACCGCCGTTTCTCATAGAGAACCACCTTTCGCTAATATAGTTTTTCATTTACCCCTTAATTCCAGTACAATACGGGTTTTGCGGTTGCTGTCAAGGGCGGTCGCAGACCGTTTATTTTACCCTTGACTGCGAGTGCAAAATCCGTTAAACTTTTTCAGGGGTAAATGTAAAACGGACTAAAACGGTTTGTTTATTGTTATGTACGAATGAAAATTACTGTCCTTTGACATAAAAATTCCCTCACCTGTTTGAAGTCGTTTAATATCATCTGGGTGGTAATAAAACTCTCGGACACGTCTTGCACTTCCTAAACCTGTTTCAGAGGTTTCAAATATTCCGTTTTGCTTTAACTGATATGTAACATCAATTGTCGGCCTTGTTCCCAATACATTCGCCCAATGCTCGGAATTAACGGCGCTGTTCTGTCGGAGAACAATATAATTGTTCGTATTTTCAATAACCTGTTCTTTAAACGTTTCATTACAGGCAAAATCCAAATCGGATAAACTCTGGGTAGCAAGAATAGAAGTAATATTTGCACTTCTTGACTTATTGATTAAATCTATTAAAGCCGTTGAAACATAAGTATTAATCTCATCAAAGATATAAAACGCTCTTTCAAGCCCCGTACCAAAGCACTTATTAACCGCCTGTTTTGCGTCTATTAAAACCAATCTTCCCATAATCGGCGTAATTTCGGGATAAAGCAACGGATTAAGAATAAACAGTATAACCGCATTTTCTTTTATCGCCGTATAAACGTCTATCCCGTCATCGGCAAAAATACCGCCGAATTCGCTTTCGGCAATCGTCCCAAACCTTGCCGTTGCACTTCCCGCTATTTTTCCGCTTATTTCCGCAATATCAATATTTAAACTATGTTCCGATTTGGATATTTTGCCGACTTTTAAAAGATATGCGCTTAACGCTTTGAAACGCTCAACAGGGATATTATCAATAATTGTTTTTAAAGATAATTGCTTGTCCGCTTGTTTTAAAAGCATAATCAGCTTTTGCAAATATCTTTCTGTATTTAATTTATAGTGTTCCTCGCTCCAATCAGTCATATTAATTAACATGTCCTTGCACATGGTCGGCGTAGCATTTTTGAACGGATTGTATTTTGCAGACTTCTCAGGCTCGGCAAGCGAAACAACGTACAATTTCTTTTTCCCTTTGCAAAAACGCTTTGTAACTTCAAGAATAGAACCGTTGCCCATATCGCCCTTTCCGTCAACAATAAGCAAGGGATAGTCTTTTTCAATACCATGCTTAATAAAATTGGATAACGCAACAGTTTTTCCGCTACCTGTTGTACCGCATATAAAACAATGCTTACAATCGTCGGGAATATAAACCGCCTTTTTATGGGCAAGTCCTATAAATGTTCCTGTGCAATCCTTTGAAAACGGCGTTTTACTTTTCTTATTCATGCGTTTCAGTTCTTTCCAAAAATTAAAATGCCTTTTGACTGTTAAATTTCTTCTGATACTTAAAAATATAAAGAAAAATGCAATTAAGATAATACAAGTAAATATATAATCGGCATATTTGTCAATGCCGTTCAAATAATTTCATTAAGTCCATTTTTTACCTCCGTAAATTCAATAATTCTTATGTTATGATAATCATTTTTCTTGTTTGCAAGGTAAGTTGATATTTTAGAATTAAAATCGGGAACAATCCAGAATTGAATATGATAATCCATAAAATCAGAAATGATATTTTTCTCAAATCGTCCCTTTGATTTTAAATTTAATTCAACCTCAACGCAGAACGATTTTTGACTTTTCTTAAAAACAAAATCGGGTCTGTGTCTGCGTATGCCAAAACCGTCCTGCTTGTGCAATTGCTTTTCCGTTATCATATCGGAAAAAGCAATTGCATATTTACGATTAAAATATATAGCTGTATCTAATACGGCAATATCATGTATAATTTGTTCTGCTCGTATACGCCCCGTCTTATCGGGAACGCCGATTAAAGCTTTTCCCGAAGATGTAAGGGAATAAAGGCTCGGAACGCCGTATAATATTTTTTGTCTTGCTATATAATCTGCGCTAAGCAGTTTATTAAGTCTTCTGTCGCATGTCCTAAGAGAGGGAAAACCCGCTAAAACCGTAATATGTCTGCCTGTTACGGCTCGCCACCTGTAAATTTCATTAAGTATTAAATAGTCGCGTTCAACTAATCTTAGCTTATCCACACTCACCACCACGCAAAAATATGAAACAACATGTATCTTTGTATTATTGTATGAGCATAAGAGAAAAATAGAACAATATATAAGTACCTGTGGAATGTATCTGCAATTGCTTATCGTTCACAAATCGAAATGCAATTGCAGAAACAAAGAAAGAAACAGCCGTTATGATACGGCAATATTGTATACGTAACAACGCATACCGTCAGTTACTGACAGTGCTTTTTCCGTTAGGGCGTGTTACACGGTTCGGCGAAATTCTGCAAGCGTAACGCTAAAGAATTTCGCCGAACAAAAGCTGAATAAATCCTCACAGGTACTATACAACTACAACTTACTACTAACAACAACTACTAAACAATCTACTACAACTTACTACTATACTACTAATAATTACTACTAAACGAACTACAACAACAAGCTAAACAAAATAATACAAATATAAAAAAATATATAAAATAAAAACATAAAAAAACACAGCAACAGCACAACACACGAGATGAGATGTTACTCCATGATGAGAGAGTGAGGTCTCGGGAAATTTGCCGAGACCTCACTCTCTCGGAGGAACAGCGAAACCGTGTGTTACAGGGCGGTTGCTGTGTTTTTCATTTATAATTTTTTATTTTATATGTACCGATGTAGAAAGTACAGTTTTGTATCATCTTGAAAGTACAGTTTTGATATAAAAAATCAAGAACAGACAAGCAAGAATACACTTATCCGTTCTAAAGAAATAACATATTGAATATCATATACCGATGTAAACAGATATATACTTTTTCGCAAAGTTTCTAACTTTGCGAAAACCAAAAATCGCCGATTTCTGATTTCATATTACACTAAATATAATAAAATGTCAATAAAATTATCCAAAGCTAAAGAAAAAATAAAGCATATAATTACATAATGAAATAAAATGCCTTTAAAAATAATAGTTTTTATTCTATTAGGGGTCAAAAATGGGGTCAAAAATTTAAGTGAAAGGATAAAAATCAAATGCCGAAAAGAGGGGAAAATATACGCAAACGAAAAGACGGTCGCTGGGAAGCCCGATATATTACAGAAGACGGAAAACGCAAATCAATATATTCAAAAAGCTATTCCGAATTAAAGCAAAAACTAAGAACAGATACGGAAGAAAAAGCACCGACAGAGCCTACCATTGAAACTAATGTAGATACATCTTTTATTAAGATATGCGAACTATGGCTGAAAGAAAAGGAAATCAAAAACAAAAGGTCAACGTTTGCGAGATACCGAGAAATCATATATAAGCATTTAATACCGTACTTTTCCGATTGTCCGATTTCAAGAGACAGTATTAATACATTCATTATAAACAAATCAAATACAGAGAATTTACAGGAAAAGACCGTATATGATATTGTAACCGTACTTATGCAAATCATTAAATACGGCGTTAATATGGGACATATACAGGATTTCAACTATGGCATATCAAGACCGACTATTCACAAAAAAGAACTTGAAGTATTGACGGAAGATGAACAAAAAAAGCTTGTAAATTATATAAAACAGACTGTTACCTATGAAAATATAGGTATTCTTTTATCCCTTTATTCAGGATTGAGAATAGGTGAAATATGTGCCTTGAAATGGCAGGACATAGATATTAATTCGGGAACAATATCAATAACAAAAACAATGCAAAGAATATCTGTAGCGGATAATAAATCAGATATTAAAACAGCAGTTATTACAGATACTCCGAAAAGTCAGAAATCAATCAGAACAATACCCATTCCCGATTTTTTGAAAACGGAACTAAAAAGGCTGTCAAAAAATTGTTTACCCTCCGCCTATGTTCTTACCGCCAGTGAAACGAAATACACCGAACCGAGAACATACCAGTACAAATTTAAAAAATATCTTGAACAAGCGGGGATAAGAAACATCAATTTTCATGCGTTAAGACATACGTTTGCGACAAGAGCAATTGAACAAAATATTGATATAAAAGTATTAAGCGAAATTCTCGGACACTCGACAATTAATTTCACATTGGAAAGATATGTACACATCTCTTTAAGCTTTAAAAAGCAGAATATTGAAAAATTGAATGTTTGCTATTAGGGGTCAAAAATGGGGTCAAACCAAAAGGAAAAACGGGCGAGAGCAAGCAATATAGCCACTTTTGCTCTCTTTTTTCGCAAAGTTAGAAACTTTGCGAAAAAAGGGGGTCAAAAGGCTTTTATTATTATTCCCATACTTTGCGAAAATTATACAATAAATTGTCGAAAATTTTAAGGAGGTACGCAAACAAATGCAAAAATTAAAAAGGGGAATTGCAATATTAATCACTGTATTTATTCTTTCAACAGTATTTATAGTTCCCGCTTATGCGTCCGAAATAACACAAGACGGATTAAAAGCGGAAATCATTCTTGAAAAAGACAATTACAGTAAAAATGAAGAAATACCTGTTAAAATCGTTGTTACAAATACAAATGATTATGATGTTCAAAATGTATCAATTGAAGGAGTTATCCCGAAGGGGCTTACTTTGGTAAACGATACGGCAACAAAAAGCGCAGACTTATTACAAGCGGGAGCAACCCTTGAATTAACTTATATATTAAAATCTTCCGACACTGCAAACAATAGTTACAAATTGGGAGATGTAAACGATGACGGCGATATTACTGCAACAGACGCACGTCTTGCACTGCGTATTTCAGCGCAATTGGAAGAACCAACCGACATACAGATAAAAGCCTCCGATACTGATAATAACGGTAAAGTAACAGCTTCCGACGCAAGAAAGATTTTAAGAGTATCGGCAAAACTGGATAGCTTTAAAGAAAACACAAAGATAAATAACAAATTGTTGATTTCATCTTTAAACATATCGAACACAAAAACGGGCAAAGTCTCTGTTATACCTCTCGCTGTAAACAGTGCAAAAACTATAGCAGTTAAAAACACCTCAAAAGCAGATATTTCAAAAAATATTGAAAATTATCTTGGGATAATCTTAGGTGTATGCCTTATCGCAGTTGCAATATGTACACTTGTCTATTTTTTAAGAAAAAATAAGACACATACAAAACGCACAATTTTAAGCGTATTATGCGCATTAATCGTTCTTTCAACGGTAGCGGGAACAACTCTTTTTATAGCTATTGCTGATAATACAGAAACTACCGATAATTTAAAATCATTTACTGTTTCGGAAATTGTAACAGTGGACGGTACTGACTATTCTATTAATAATAAAGTTAGGTATGATGATATAGATAAAAGTTTAGAAGAACAATTTTATGTCGATGACCGTATTACGGAAGTAATGAAAAGTAATGATTATGTAACAGCTCCATTAAATGACCAAAAAGATTATATTGAAAATCTTCTTATTGAATTAAAGAACAGCGGAAAAATAAGAGACTATTCATATAGTGAAAGAAATTACCTTTTTTCCATTGAGTATTCCAACGGAGAAAGTGGCGGAGTTTTTATAAAAAATCCATACGAAGGAAATGATTGTTATTCTGTTTCCTCGTCTGTTAAAGCATATAGTTATCGGACATTAGACAATGCATCTAACGAAAAAATATATTCCAAATTATCAAGCAAATCTAATTGGACTTTTTCAATTGGTACATCAGATGGGTCTGATTCACCCAATGAGTTAAAAAATTATTATAGTGAGTTGGGAGTATCTATACAAGCAAAACAACTGGCTACACCGCAGACATATTCTCAATTTGGTGGTAGTGACTTTGTTTATATTCAGTCACATGGTTTCTATGATGAAAAAAGCCAGACGCCCATAATATGTACAGAGGAAGTTGCAACAAAAGAAAAAAAGAAACAATATAAAAAGAACGGATATTCAAAATTAAAATATTATAACTTTAATGGAACAGAAAAGTTCGTTATATCACCTGATTTTATTGAGCAGATATATGAAAATAACGAATTAGACGGCGCAATTATTTATATAGGTGTATGTGAGGGATTTGGTGCAAATAATATTGAAAATGACGCATTCTATGAAAGTTTTAAAAAAGCAGGAGCAGATACTGTTATAGGTTTTTGTAATAGTGTTAATATTGGTTACAGCAATTATTTTGCTGAAAAACTTTTGTATTATATTGCACAAGGATATACAATAAATGATTCGTTTAAACAAACAGTAACTGTTCTTGGAGAAAATGGAAATGAGTTTTGGAATACATATGGTGCAACCGATTTTAAAGAGAGTGCAACTCCTGCTAGAGCAGTTTTTCGTGGCGAGACAGATGTTACTTTATTTAAGCAAAAATTAAATGGATTAGGAACATTTTCAGCAATAATTTCCGATTATAATACGAAAGAACATATTGAAAATGTCGCAGTTGAAATTAAAAATAAAGACAATAAAGAGTTATATCATTTGCTAAAAACAAACTCAAACGGTATTTTTTCAATTGATTTGCCAGAAGGGGATTATGTTTGTACATTAATTCATAAAGACTATTATAGAAAAGACTTTGAATTTTCAGTAAAAAAAGATGTTGAAACTGTACTTTTAGAACCTATTTATATAAAAAGCGGAACGGAAGTTTCGGGCGTTGTCATAGACAAGGCAACAAACACGCCCATTTCAAATGCAACAATTGAAGCATTTGATAGCAGTAGTGTTTTGATTATGCCAAATGATTCTTATGAAAATTTTAAAAAAGGTAAACTTATTGCAACAACAACGACAGACGAAAATGGCAATTACTCATTAACTCTGCCGTCAGGTCAATATGCCCTTGCCGTTACTCATAAAGACTATAATTTCAACGGCGTTTTATTCTCATTTGAACATGGGCTTGACGAATATATGCTTCAAGATATTCTGCTAACGCTGAAAGGCTTGTCGGACGGTGAAGATGAAAAAAAAGAGCCGTCAGGAGAATTGGGAACAATAGATAATCCCTACAAAATATCAACTGTAGAAGATTTAATAAATATAAAAAATCGACCATATGCATGTTATGAACTGATTAACGATATTGATTTATCAGGAATTGAATGGTCTCCTATCTTAGAATTTAGTGGAAATCTCAATGGTAATGGGCATTTTATTAATAATCTAACATATTCAGGCTATAAAGACTATTTTGGATTATTTGTAGTAAATTTAGGAGAAATTAATAACATTATTTTATCTAATGTCCAAATTAACATTAATAGACTTGGTGCAACATTGAGTCCACCAAGATATATTTATATTGGTGTAATTGCTTCTAAGAATGAGGGGCTCATCTCTAACTGTGTTATAAAATCAGGCAGAATACAAACATCAATTGACAAAGAATGGTTAAACAGAGGCGGTTGTCATGGAGTTTATGCAGGAGGAATAGCAGGAGAAAATAGTAAAGGAACAATAGAAAATTGTATAAACTCTGCTGATTTAAATATTAATGCTACTTATAGCATATATGTTGGAGGAATTGCAGGCAGTGGAGGAACTTTTAATAATTGTTTAAATACTGGAAACATTGAATGCTATTCAAGAGGTGAAGGTTACAGGAAAGATGCAGCAAATGCCGTATTTGTATATTGTGCAGGTATTTCAGTTTCGGGCTATATAGCTGATTGTTCAAGTTCTTCTAAAAAAATTACCGCGACAGTTGTTCATAACGAATTATTTCCAGAAGAATTTTTGAAAGCAGGAGCATTTTTTATTAGTGAAACTAAAAAAGCAGGAACAAATTATGCACTTAAAGATACTGACTGTTGGTATTCTGTTAATTGGCCAACTTATAGTTATGGTGGGTACACTGAAGTTACTTCTGAAGCAGATGTTGTTCTAACTGATATTTATACTATCAAAAATATTTGGGAAAATTACGAATTTTAATAGTCAACACATTATAACTTGCCCCATACAGGCAGATTTTACAGTTCTGTCTGTATGGGGTATTCTTTATAAACAACTATAAAATATCATAAATTCATTTCATTCAAAATAGATTGTAATATATCTGTTTGAATGGGGGAATTTTTATGTCAGAAGAAAATAAAGACGGCTATATTTTAGAGGTAGTTTATAATGACATCGGCGAAAGTTTTCAGGCTATTTTAGAAAAACATATAAAAAACTTGATTAAAATTCCTGTAGGGGATTGGAATTTACAAGATTTTGATATACAATATAAATAGCTATAGGTAGTTATTAATTTGAGGAAAAGGAGGAAGTAATGATTACTCGTAATAACTACTCAAACGCAACTGTTTATAGTGTTGGATTGTATCTCAGACTTTCAAGAGAAGATGAAGAAAACGGACAATCCATGAGTATAACAAACCAAAAAGATTATTTGATGAATTATGTTTTTGAAAACGGTTGGAATATTGCAAATATTTATATAGATGACGGATATTCGGGCTTGAATTTTGACCGCCCCGCTTTCAAAAATATGTTAGCAGATATTGAAAACAAAAAAATTAATTTAGTGATAACTAAAGACCTTTCAAGACTCGGAAGAGATTATATTGACACAGGTTATTATCTTGAAAGATATTTTCCTCAAAAAAATATCCGATACATTGCATTAAGCGACGGTATTGACACCTTTCAAAACACTGCAAGTAATGAATTGACACCGTTTAAATCCGTTCTGAATGATATGTATGCAAAAGATATATCAAAAAAAATCAGAACGGTAATGGATACAAAAAGAATAAACGGTCAGTTTATCGGTGCATTTGCGCCTTTCGGATATGTAAAAGCGCAAGACAACAAAAACAAATTGCTTGTTGACCCTGTAGCTGCCGAAATCGTTAAACGAATTTTTTCCATGTATTTAAACGGTAACAGCATGACAAAAATTACCTATATACTGACAGAAGAAAAGGTTTTGACACCCACAGAGTATAAAAACAAAGTACAAAATCTTGCTTATGTAAATGTCAATGCTAAATTTCATAAATGGAGGACAGAAACCGTAAAAGGTATATTAACAAATCCTACATATATTGGAAATATGGCGCAGCACAGAAGCGAAAAAATAAGCTATAAAGTGGATAAGTTTAAAAAGATACCTCGCAAAGATTGGATTGTTGCAGAAAATACGCACGAACCAATTATTGATAAAAACGATTTTATGACTGTTCAACAGCTTCTTGCTAAAAAAGCAGGAAGATTTTATCCAAGTGAAAGAGTTGAGCATTTGCTTAAAGGCTTGCTGTTCTGCGGGGACTGCAAAATGCCGATGACCTTCCGCCGATTGGGCGCAAAAAAGGAATTTGTTTGTATGTGTTCGGGATATTCTCGATTTGGAAAAACATTTTGTCATAGAAATGTTATAAAAGAAAGCGCACTGAACGAATTTGTTATATCCAATCTGAAAGAAATATCACAAAAGGCAATCAATAATATTGATAAGTTTTGCGGTCAATTCGATGTCAAAAATACTGAACCACACAAAAGCCAACCGGAAAATGAGCAAAAAGCAGTGCTGAAAAGATTAGAAGAAATCAAAAGAATTATAAAATCCCTGTACGAAGATAAAGTAAGGGGCATTATATCCGAAGATGATTTTTTAATGATGTCTTCTGAATTTAACAGCGAAAAAGAAACTCTGTCAAACCGACTTGATGTGATTGAGGAAAAGGAAACTGTTTTACCCGAAAAACAAACCGCAGAAAAAACAATCGAGTTAATAAAACAAGTTGTCTCTTTTGATAAAATCTCCCCGATGTTGATAGGTCAATTGATAGAAAGTATAGAAATATATAAGCCGAACAAGATTGTTATAAATTACAGATTTAACAATCCGTTCGCTTAAAAATAAGTAAAAAATAAGACAAACTGTAAAATCAGTTGGCACGATGGAGAACTTGCAGCATCACTTAGATATTTATCACAAAGATTTGGGATGCCAGATCAAAAATCAAAAGCTATATTAAATGATATAGGTACAGAAGAACTTGCTCACTTAGAAATGGTTGGAACTATAGTTCATCAATTAACAGATGGAGTAGACGCTAAAACTTTAGAAGAAGCAGGATTAGGAGCATATTATACAGATCATGGAGTAGGTGTATATCCTCAAGCAGCAGCAGGATGGCCATGGAATGCAGCAACAATAGCAGTAAAAGGTGATCCAATTGCGGATTTACAAGAAGACTTAGCAGCAGAACAAAAGGCAAGAGCAACTTACGAAAAATTAATAGACTTATGCAAGGATGATCAAGATGTTATTGACCCACTTCGTTTCTTAAGAGAAAGAGAAGTAGTTCACTTCCAAAGATTTGGAGAAGCATTACGTGGAGTACAAGATAAACTTGCAGAAAAGAAATTTTATATGAACAACAATAATAATTGTAGATAAATAAAAATCTTCGGCTATTTCAAAATAACCGAAGATTTTTTTATATTATACTTCTAATTTTCTCAATAATCACATTTAGAACAACAATATTTTGTCCACCATCTGGAACAATTAAATCTGCAGATTTATTTCCCTTTATTCTAAAATATAATTTTATTTAATTTTTATAATATATCAACAAAGATAAGAAAAAAATCATTGCGAATTACATTAAGATGTGATAAATTATTAATAAATTTTTTACCAATCAATATGAAAAAATAAAGGTTATATAAAAAAATAATTATAAATCACATCGAAAGTAAAATAAATATTATATAAAAACACAAAGGAGAAATAAATGAAACAAGAAATCGCAATGAAATATAATAGAAGAATTTTTCCATTATATAAAGGCTTTGGATGGGATCCACTATTTTATAGTGCAATCATATTTCTATTTTTAACAGAAGTGAAAGAAATTGCACCTGCAAAAGTAATGTATGCTGAAGCTATATATTCACTATTTTTATTATTACTTCAAATACCAGCTACTATTATAATTGAAAAAATTGGAAGTAGAAAATCACTAATTTTGGGAACTACTTTTGCAACCATTCAAATAATAATGATGATTTTTATAAACAATTTTGCATTTTTAGTTATTGCATACTTTATGTCTGCTTTTGGAAATGCTATAAAAGATATTGCTAGAAATACATTACTATATGATTCTACTAAAATATGTAATAGTAAAAATTCATTTGCAAATATAAATGCTAAAGGTTCCTCTTTAAGTTATGCATTAAGTGCAATTACATCAATATTCACAGGCTATTTGTTTGTTATTAATCCATATATTCCACTTGTTTTATCTAGTTTTATATCAATGTTAGCTGTAATTATAGCTTATAGATTTGAAGAAATAGAAAAAATGGAAGAAATAACTATATCAGAATCAATAAAAGATATTAAACAAGGTTTTAAATTTATAGCAACTTCAAAAAGATTAAAAGGATTATTTCTGTTTACTTCCATATTTGTAGGTGTACTAATGATGATTTCTACCTATGAAAAAAGTTTATTAACAGATTTACAAGTAGCTCCACAATATTTTGGTATTATTTTTGCTATATTGACTCTTGTACAATGTTTTTCAGTAAGATATCAAGATAAAATACATAATACTTTTAAAAATAAGACACTAGCATTTATATCTGTGCCAATATTTTTGTCTTTTATTATAGTTGGAATTATTACTAATTTAAATTTGAATTATTCTTTTAAAATTATAATAATTATGTTTGCATTTTTTATACATCATTTCTTTAGAGGACCTTATTGGGTGTTAGAAGATAAATATGTTACTAATTTCACAAATATTAATATTAGAGCCAAAATTATATCTACAAGTAATTTTATAAAAAATATTGGAGAAATCGTTATAAGTTTTTTGAGTGGATTACTATTAGAATTTTATAATACGAGTATATCCTATTTAATAATAGGTGTGATTGGATTAATTGTTATATTACTTGTATTAAAATATATGAAAAAAAGAATTGGATTAAATCCAGAACAATACAATGAAGAGGATATAAAATACTTAAAATAAAAGCATAAGTTCACTCGAAAACAAGAATATTATATTAAACTAATAATTTAAAAATTTTATTAAAGTCATATTAAATTCATTTTTAACATCATAAAATGCACCATGCCCACCATTTTCAAGGGGAAACAAAATTGAAGAACGAATATTATTATGCATAATTTTTGCCATAGGGAAAGGACATATTTTATCCTCTTTACCGTGAAAAATCGCTGTTGGAATATGAATATATTTTAATGAGTCAAATATATCTTCATCTCTAAGAGCAATTAGAGAACTCATTTCTCCTATTCCAGAAGCACTGTTACTTAAATCTTGAAACCAATTTTTAAATGCAGAAGAAGGCTTTTTGTAGAAAAACATATTTCCGAAATTTTCATTTAAAGCTGGTCTGTCGTTATATCCTAGCTTTATTAAATTATTGGTAGATTCTATTGTTTGACCATATGGATTATTTGTTGTCTTTAAATATGAAGGAACAGCAGAATCTAATAAGCATAATTTCCTAACACCGTATCCATTATATATTTGCATATATTTTGCTACAATTGCTCCTCCCATTGAAAAACCTAGCAAATCAAAATTTGATAAATTTAAAGCATATATTACATAATATAAATCAGTTGCAAATTGACTATAATTATATCCATTGCTTGTTACATCAGAATTTCCAAATCCTCTTATATCAATACTTATAACTCTATATCCATTTTTTATTAAATCAGGTAATTGATATTCAAACATCTTATGAGATAAAGGCCAACCATGAATTAAAACAATTGTCTTATATGCATTTGGATTTAATTCGTAAACCGCTATATTTGCTTTATCATTTGATGGAATAAAAAACATTAAAATCTCCTTCTTTCATAAATAGTAATATATAATATGAAAATTAGTATAAATAGTGATTTAAAATATTAATATAAGAAAAAGAGCTATGTGTCCATAGCTCTTTTTCAATAAAATAGTTATTTAACAGACATTAAACTCTTGAAAATTATATAATTTTATGATAGTAATATAAAAGCTATATTAAAATAAATAATAAAGAAATGACAAAATAAAAGAGAATCAGTGTTAAATAAATTATTAATATTTAAAGATAAAATTTATATTAAAGTATTTCAAAGGAAAAACCTTAATAATAGCTACACATAATGAGAAGGTAAATGAAATATATAATGAATTTTATAGTTTCAAAAATCATAAATTAATGACTTTAGAAACTAATTATATATCTTAATAAAAAAGAGGTTTATTATGATTTTAAAAGGAAAAGTTACAAAAGGAATGGGAATTGCAAAAAAATTTATATATATGATATATGAAAGCTTTTATAATAAAACAGGTGTAAAATTATATTTAGGTACATTAAACATAAAATTGGATAATCCATATATATTGAATTTAGATTATATAATAAAACCTGAAGAATATGGTGGTAATTTTAATGTACAAGTTCAAAAATGTAAAATATTACAAGAAAGTGCTTATATAATCAGATCAGAAAAAAATATAGGAGATAAAGGCGATTACAAGGAAGATATTATAGAAATAATATCAGATGTAAATTTTAGAGAAAAATATAAATTAAAAGATGGAGACAAAGTAGAATTGATAGTATAAATTCTATTTTATATAAAATTACTAAAAAATTAAAATGTTAACTTTTAATATTATTAAATAAAAAGAATAAATTAATAACTATTTAAGAGAGAAGATATATAAATATATAGAGGTTTACAACATAAAATATTAATAAATAACTTGTAAATATTTTTTTTATTGATATAATAATATAAAAGTTAATTTAGGAGGAAAAAATGGTTAAGAGAGTTGCAATTATAACAAATGGTGGAGACTGTCCAGGGTTAAATGCTGTAATTCGTGCGATAGTTAAAACAGCAGAAACTCACGGGGTTGAGTGCTATGGATATATAGAGGGATATAAAGGACTTTTAGAAAACAATTATATAAAATTAGAATCAAATGGAAGTGCATCAGGGTTACTTCATAGAGGTGGAACAATAATTGGTGCATCAAATAGTACAAATTTATTTAACTATCCAGTAGAAGAAAATGGAGAAAAAGTATATAAAGATATGTCTTATAAAGCAGTAGAAAATGTAAGACAAGCGGGGTTTGATTGCTTATTTACATTGGGTGGAGATGGAACACAAAAATCTGCAAGAGATTTTTCATTAAGAGGATTAAATATAATAGGTGTTCCCAAAACAATAGATAATGATGTAGCACATTCAGAAATAACATTTGGATATAATACAGCTGTATCTGTTGCAACAGAGGCACTTGATAGATTGCATTCAACTGCGGAATCACATCATAGAATAATGACATTAGAGGTTATGGGAAGATATGCAGGATGGATAGCATTAGAATCAGCAATAGCAGGAGGTGCTGATGCAGCAATAATTCCAGAAATACCATATGATATAAATAAAATAGTAGAAAAAATAAATAGAAGAAAAGAAGAAGGAAAAAAATTTAGTATAATTGTAGTATCAGAGGGGGCTAAACCAAAAGATGGAGAAATGATAATTAAAAAAACATTAAATGATGGAAAAGGGCTTGATAACATAAGACTTGGTGGAATAGGAGAAAAGCTTGCAAGAGATTTAGAAGAATTAACAGGAATGGTTTCAAGAAACACAGTTCTTGGATATGTACAAAGAGGTGGAACTCCAACTCCATTTGATAGAGTGCTATCTACAAAATATGGTTCTAAAGCAATGGAACTTGCATTAGAAGAAAAATTTAATGTATTAGTAACGCTGAAAAATGGAAAATTAGATTATGTGCCATTAGAAGATGTAGTAGGAGATAATAAAGAAATAGGCGCACGTTCTGGAGGAACAGAAAGTACAAACATAAAAAGAGTAACAATGGATGATGATTTGGTAAAAGTTGCAAGAGATTTAGACATTTGTTTAGGAGATTAAAAATGAAAGGAGAATTTATGGTAGACTTTAAAAAAGAAATTGCAAAATCAATTTCGAAAGTAACTAATTTAGATGAAAAAGAGTTAAAAAATTATATAGAAATACCACCAAATAGTGACTTAGGAGATTATGCCTTTCCATGTTTTAAACTTGCAAAGGATTTAAAAAAAGCACCACCAATAATTGCAAACGATATAAAAGAAAATATTCAGATAGATACAAATATTATTGAAAGAATTGATGTGGTTGGGGGATATTTAAATATATTTATTAATAAAAAAACTTTAGTGAAATCTGTTTTAGAAAATGTAGCAAAAAATAAAGAAAAATATGGTTCATCTAATTTGGGAAATAATAAAAATGTCGTAATAGAATATTCATCTCCTAATATAGCCAAACCTTTTCATATAGGACATTTACGTACTACAGTAATAGGAGGCGCTTTATATAAAATATATAATTTCCTAGGATATAATACCATTGGAATAAACTATTTGGGGGATTGGGGACTTCAATTTGGAAAAGTGATGGCAGGTATTTCATTGTGGAAAGATGAATATGATTTTAAGAATAACGAAATGGGTAGTATATTAAAAACGTATATAAGATTTAATAAAGAGGAAAAAGAAAAACCAGAACTTACAGAAATGGCAAGAGACTATTTTAAAAAATTAGAAAAAGGTGAACCAGAAATTGTAAGACAATGGGAACATATAAGAAATATAAGTATAGATAATTATCAAAAAACATATAAACTATTAAATTCAAAATTTGATTCATACAATGGTGAGGCATATTATAATGATAAAATGGAGGATATAATTGAAGAATTACAAAATAAAGGATTGCTAAGAGAGTCTCAAGGCGCAAAAATAGTAGACTTAGAGGAGTACGATATGCCACCTTGTATAGTTGTTACATCTGCAGGGACAACAATTTATGCAACAAGAGATTTAGCAGCACTTAAAGAAAGGATAAATAAATATAATTTTGATAAATTAATTTATGTTGTTGGTAGTGAGCAACAATTACATTTTAAGCAGGTCTTTAAAGTAATGGAATTAATGGGATATGGAGAATATATTAAAAAATGTGTTCATGTTCCTTTTGGGCTTGTAGTAGACAAAGATGGAGAAAAAATAGGCTCTAGAAAAGGTAATTCTGTGTTTTTAGAAGATATATTAAATGAGGCAATAGATAAAGTAAAAAATATAATAAACGAAAAGAATCCCGAACTTGAAGATAAGGATGATATAGCAAAAAAAGTTGGAGTAGGGGCAATAATATTTAATGACTTGTCAAACAGCAGAATAAAGGATGAAATATTTGATTGGGATATGCTTTTAAATTTTCAAGGAGAAACTGGTCCATATATACAATATATTTACGTAAGAACAAAAAGTTTACTTTCAAAAGCGGGATATATTCCAAAAATAGATGAAATAGATTATAGTGTGTTAAATGAAATAGAAGCAATAAATACTATAAAACTTTTATATCAGTTTAACGAAGTTATACAAAATGCAGCAGATAAAAATGAGCCATCAATTCTTGCAAGATATTTAATAGATTTAAGTCAAAACTTTAGTACATTTTATAATCAACATAAAATAATAACAGAAGAGAAAAATATACAAAATTCAAGATTATTTTTAACTTATGCTGTTGGAATAGTTTTAAAAACAGGAGTAGAGTTGTTAGGTATGGAGATGCCGGAAAAAATGTAAGGAGGAAAAATTATGAAAGCAATCGAACTAAAACATCCATTGGTTGAACATAAATTAGCCATATTAAGAGATAAAAAAACAGGTACAAAAGAATTTAGAGAAATTATATCAGAACTTGCAACAATACTATGTTACGAAGCAATGAAAGATGCAAAAATGCAAAAAGCAGAAATTGAAACACCAATACAAAAAATGACGACAAGAAAAATTGATGAAGATAATTATGCGTTTGTTCCAATTTTAAGAGCAGGAACAGGAATGTTAGATGGAATTATAAGTGTAGTTCCAAATGCAAAAATAGGACATATTGGTATGTATAGAGATGAAGAAACGTTTAAACCAACAGTATATTTTTTCAAAGTTCCTAAAGATATTGATAAAAGAGAGGTATTAATATTAGATCCAATGCTCGCAACAGGAGGATCTGGATTAGATGCAATAGATTTATTAAAACAAAAAGGTGTTAAAAAAATAAAATTTTTATGTATAATTGCTGCGCCAGAGGGAATAAAAGCTATAGAAGAAAAACATCCAGATGTACAGATATATACTGCATCAATAGATGAAAAATTAAATGAGAAAGCTTATATAGTGCCAGGACTTGGAGATGCAGGAGATAGAATATTTGGAACAAAATAAAATGTCTTTAAAAGGACATTTTATTTTGTTATAGACTAAAAAGGAACAATTCTATATTGACAAATTGCTTACAAGAGAGGTATAATTAATTGTTATTATAAGTATTTAAATAAAGGAGTTTTAAATAATGAGCAATAAAAATATTAGAAATGTAGCAATTATAGCGCACGTTGATCACGGAAAAACAACTCTAGTTGATGCGCTTTTAAGACAAAGTGGCACTTTTAGAGAAAACGAACAAGTACAAGAAAGGGTAATGGATTCTAATGACCTAGAAAAAGAAAGAGGAATCACAATTTTAGCTAAAAATACATCTGTAATGTATAATGATATAAAAATAAATATAGTAGATACACCAGGACATGCCGATTTTGGAGGAGAAGTAGAAAGGGTACTTAAAATGGTAGATGGAGTACTTTTATTAGTTGATGCATTTGAAGGTGCTATGCCTCAAACTAGAGAAGTTCTAAAAAAATCTTTAGCTTTAAATTTAAAACCAATAGTAGTTATAAATAAAATAGATAGGCCAGGTTCTAGACCTTTAAAGGTTGTAGATGAAGTTTTAGAACTATTTATAGAACTAGGTGCAAATGACGAACAATTAGATTTTCCAGTTATATATGCCTCTGCAAAACAAGGAATTGCAAAAATGGATTTAAACGAAGAATCTACAAATATGAAATGTGTATTTGAAACAATAATAAATACAATAGAACCTCCAAGATGTGATGAAAATGGTACAATGCAAATGCTTGTTTCTAATATAGATTATGATGAATATGTTGGAAGAATTGCTGTGGGAAGAGTAGAACGTGGAATTATAAAAGAGGGAATGCCTGTAGTAGTATGCAAAGCTGATAAACAAGAAAATTCTAAAATAGCAAAAGTATCTACATATATGGGGCTAAAAAAAGTAGAAGTTGAAGAAGCTAAGGCTGGGGATATTGTAGAAATATCAGGGATAACAAACATTAATATTGGAGAAACAATTTGTGATGTAAATAATCCAGAAAAAATTGACTTTGTAGATATAGATGAACCAACTGTTACAATGACATTTTCAGTAAATAATGGGCCTTTTGCAGGAAGAGAAGGAGAATTTGTAACTTCAAGACATATAAGAGACAGATTATTTAAAGAATTAGAAAGAAATGTATCTTTAAGAGTAAAAGAAACAGATACCCCAGATTCATATGAGGTAGCTGGACGCCGGAGAATTACATTTATCGGTGCTTATAGAAACAATGAGAAGAGAAGGATTTGAACTTTTAGTATCTAGACCTAAAGTTATTATTAAGGAAATAAATGGAGAAAAATGTGAACCAATAGAAAGATTAGTTGTAAATGTGCCAGATGATTGTATTGGTAATGTTATAGAAAAATTAGGAAAGAGAAAAGCAGAAATGATAAATATGGAACCAGCAGAAGATGGACATACGAAAATAGAATTTAAAATTCCAGCAAGAGGTTTAATAGGGTATAGAACAGAATTTTTAACAGATACTAAAGGGGAAGGAACTATGAACCATATATTTGATTCATACGAACCTTATAAAGGAGATGTAGTATCTAGAACAAGAGGAACAATAGTTGCATTTGAGGCAGGAAAAGCAATAACATATGGATTATACAATGCACAAGATAAAGGAGATTTATTTATTGGACCTGGAACAGAAGTATATGAAGGAATGATAGTAGGTTTAAATTCTAGAGGTGAAGATTTAGCAGTAAATGTATGTAAAGAAAAACATTTAACAAATACAAGAGCATCTGGTTCAGATGATGCACTAAGACTAGTTCCACCAATACAAATGAGCTTAGAAAAAGCAATCGAATTTATACAAGATGATGAATTAGTAGAAGTAACACCAAAAAGTATTAGATTGAGAAAAAAGATATTGAATAATAAAGAAAGAGAAAGAGCCGCAAGAAGATAAAAAACTAGGGGGATTAAAATATGGGTTATTATAAAAAAAATAATTATGCCTTTAATAAAAGTGGGTTCTATAGGGCAGGAAGGATAACATCTAGTATAAATGTACCAATAAAAGCAGAAGATCCATCTAAAAATGATAGAGAGAATAGGAATAATGTTTTAAAAAGTATTGAAGAATATATTAGTAAAGGAAAAACGTTAGATGAAGCATTAGAAATTTTATCTTCAGATGAAGTGATAAAAAAACAATTTGAATATCTAAAAAGAAATGGATTAGACTTAAGAAATACATTTAAGTCATGGTATGAATCGTATAAAAAAAGCTTGAAAAAGCCGATTAATTGGTATACAGGTGGAGGGAAAAATTTTAATTTAGAAGAAGTTGATAATAATGAGTATAGATAATATTAAGCAGAATGCTATAAACAAACGTATTCCAATATTAATGGAAGATACATTAGAAGTAACAAAAAATATATTATTGCAAGTAAAACCTAAAAAAATATTAGAAATAGGAACTGCAACAGGATATTCAGCAATAAATTTTTCTAGTATACTAAACAATAACGTATATATAGATACTATTGAATTAGATGAAACAAGAGCAAATGAAGCAATAGAAAATATAAATAATATGAAATTAGAAAAATATATAAATGTAATTAAAGGAAATGCTGTAGAAATATTACCAACATTAGATGAAAGCTATGATTTAATATTTATAGATGCAGCAAAAGGTAAATATCCAATTTTCCTAAAAGAAGCAATAAGATTATCTCATAAAGGAAGTATAATTTTAGCTGATAATGTTTTATATAAAGGATATGTTATGAGTAATTACAATAAACACAAGCAAAGAACAGCAGTAACACATTTAAGAGAATATATAAAAGAAATAACAGAAAATCCAAATTTAGAAACTAAAATTTTAGAAGTTGGAGATGGATTGGCAATAAGTAAAGTTTTAAATTGACTTTTTAACTAAAAAGAGCTATAATAAATATACGCTGGTAATATACTAGCAATGACACTAAGAATATTAGGTGTGAGCAATAGTTCGTGCTATATAAACTTAGTGTTTATATTTTTAGAAAGGAGGGTGGAAATGAACCCTTCTAAAGAATCTTCCTATCCATATGGGGTATGGATGGAAGGTAACCATATTATCATTCTAACAAGAATGATAGATGACCCCAAAATAAAAAAACTCATAGCTGAATATAATATTGAAAGAAAATGGCGCAGCTGTGGTGGGGTAGTTACTTGCTTTAAAATTAAAGAAGAGTAGTAACTATCCTAAAGAGGGTGAACTGTATTAAAGATATAGTTTACTCTCTGATTTTATATTGTTTTGTATAAAAAATTAGGAGGTATAGAGTGAATAGGCCAGAATTATTAGCACCTGCAGGCTCTTATGAAAAAGCAAAAACGGCTTTTTTATATGGCGCAGATGCCGTATATATGGGAAGCGCAAAACTTTCTTTGCGTTCTAGAGTAAATGTAGATAATAGTGATTTAATAAAAACTATAGAATATGCACATACTGTTAATAAAAAAGTATACGTTGCTTTAAATATATATGCAAGAGATAATATGTATAATGAAATAGAAAATCAGATAAAAGATTTAGCAAAAACAAAAGTAGATGGTCTAATTATTTCAGATGGAGGAATATTAGAATTAGCAAAAAAAATAGCACCTGAAATACCATTGCATATAAGCACACAGGCAAATGTTACAAGTTATCATACAAGTATGTTTTGGAAAAAAAATGGAGCAAAAAGAATAATACTTGCAAGAGAATTAGATAAATATGAAATAAAAACAATAAAAGAAAATACAGATTTAGAGATAGAAATGTTTGTACATGGTGCAATATGTTATAGTTACTCTGGAAGATGCCATTTAAGCGATTTTTTGGCTTCAAGATGTGGAAATTTAGGAGATTGTGCACAAAGTTGTAGATGGGCATACAATTTATATTTAGAAGAAAAAAATAATCCAGGAAATCTTATGCCAGTTGAAGAAGATAATAATGGTACATATATACTTTCTTCTAAGGATTTGTGTTTAATAAAAGAATTACCAGAAATAATAGATATGGGAATAGATAGCCTAAAAATAGAGGGAAGGCTAAAAACAGAATATTATTTAGCAACAGTAATAAATACATATAGAAATGCAATAGATGACTATATTAATAATCCTACAAAATACGATTATACAAAATATATGAATGAATTAGAAAAAACTAAAACGAGAGGTTTAACAACATTCTTTTTTAATGATAAAAATAACAAAGACTTTCAAGAATACGAAGGAAAACAGTATAATCCAAATTATGAATTTGGTGGAAAAATAATAGGAAAAGAAATAAGACTAAGTAATAAAGAAATTAATAATAGTTTTTATATAATAGAAATTCGTAATAGACTACAATTAGAAGATACGCTAGAATTATTAATTCCAAATAAATTAGAACCTAAAATATTTACAATAAAAAAAATGTGTGATAGTGATACATTAGAAGAAATAAAATACGTAAATCCTGGCAAAGAAGGTCAAAGAGTAATTTTGGAAATACCATATATAGCGGAAGATGGATTGATTTTAAGAAGAAAAAAATAATTAAAGAAAGTGAGTGATAGCTATTAAAAGAACAAAATTATGTGATAGAATTTTACCAACATATACAAAGGGTGAAGAAATTTTTAATATGACATCACATATTATAGGCGCTGTATTTGGTATAGCAGTTACAGTACTTTGCATTATAATGTCAGCAGTGCATAAAAATGTATATGGAATTGTTAGTAGTAGTATATATGGTGCTACTATGATAATATTATATACTTTGTCTAGTATATATCATGGATTATCTCCTAGAGTAATGGGAAAAAAAGTAATGCAAATATTAGATCATTGTACTATATTTTTATTAATAGCAGGATCATATACACCATTTGCTCTTTGTACTTTTAGAAGTTATAGCCCAATAATTGGATGGACAATGTTTGGCTTAATTTGGGGAGCAACAGTACTAGGAATAGTTTTAAATGCAATAGATTTGGAAAGATACAAAAAATTTTCTATGATTTGTTATATACTTATGGGATGGGCTATAATTTTTAGGGCTGATTTATTGCCAAAATTGCTAGATATAAATGGATTAATTTTATTAGTTTCTGGTGGAGTTGCATATACGTTAGGAGCTGTGTTTTATGGAATAGGAAAAAAACATAAATATATGCATTCTGTATTTCATTTATTTATATTATTAGGAAGTGTTTTACAGTTTTTTTGCATATTATTTTATGTTTTATGAGAAGAGCATGTGGAAGCGAGGAAAAAATTTATTTCGAAGAAATGTGATTTTTTTCCTCTGTCCTAGAGACTTTGAGGATGTTTGCAATAAATTTGTTTGACCTACAATATATTTTAAACAATATATTGTGTTTTTTTATGTTTAAATATATAATTAAAAGAAAAATAAGGAGCGGAAAAATGGACGAAACAGAGAATCTATTAATTCCAAATATACAAGATGAAACCGAAGAAATTACAGAAGTTTCATTAAGGCCCAAAACGCTAAGAGAATATATTGGACAAACTAAAGTAAAAGAAAATATGAAAATATATATAGAGGCAGCTAAAAAAAGAAATGAACCGTTAGACCATATTTTATTATATGGACCTCCAGGACTTGGAAAAACAACACTTGCAAGTATTATTTCTAATGAAATGAATACAAATATACGAATAACTTCAGGACCTGCAATAGAAAAACCAGGAGATTTAGCTGCACTTTTAACAAATCTTTCTCCAAATGATGTTTTATTTATTGATGAAATACATAGACTAAATAGAAGCGTAGAAGAAATTTTATATCCTGCTTTGGAAGATTATAATTTGGACATAATAATTGGAAAGGGACCAAGTGCAAGATCTATTAGATTGGATTTACCTAAATTTACATTAATAGGTGCAACTACGAGGGCTGGTTCTCTTACAACTCCTTTAAGGGATAGATTTGGAATAGTACATAGATTAGAACTTTATAATGTTGAAGAATTAGATACTATTGTAAAAAGATCATCTGAAATTTTAGGTGTAAATATAGACCAAAAGGGTTCGGTAGAAATTGCAAGACGTTCAAGAGGTACACCTAGAATTGCAAACAGATTGTTAAAAAGAGTAAGAGATTATGCTGCAGTTTTAGGTAATGGAACTATAACAGAAGAGATTGCAAAAATTGCCTTAGAGAAATTAGAAATAGATGATTTAGGACTAGATAATATAGATAGAAAAATATTAAAAACTATAATACTAAACTATTCTGGAGGACCAGTAGGAATAGAAACACTTAGTTCTACAATAGGAGAGGAAGTAGAAACAATAGAAGATGTTTATGAACCATATTTAATGCAAATGGGATTTATAGCAAGAACACCCAGAGGAAGAATTGCAACACCAAATGCATATAAACATTTAGGATTAGAGATGGGAGAATAAAAATGAAATTATTATTACATACATGTTGTGCACCATGCAGTGTATATTGCATAGAAACTTTAAGAAATGAAGAAATAGAACCTACCGTATATTGGTATAATCCGAATATACATCCATACAAAGAATACGAAGCAAGAAGAGATTGCCTAAAAGAATATACAAAATCAATAGGAGTACAAGCCATTTTTGAAGATAATTATGGACTAAAAGAATTTTGCAAAAATGTAATTAGTGATTTAGAAAATAGATGTGTAAATTATTGTTATAAAGTAAGACTAGAACAAACAGCAAAATATGCAAAAGAAAATGGATATGATAGTTTTTCCACAACACTTCTTGTAAGCCCATACCAAAATCATGATGCATTAAAAAAATTAGGAGAGAAACTTGCTAAAAAATATGGAATAGAGTTTGTTTATAGAGATTTTAGAGTAGGTTTTAGAGAAGGACAAAGAAAAGCAAGAGAACTAGGCTTGTATATGCAAAAATACTGTGGATGCATATTTTCAGAACAACAAATATTTATAACCCACACAAATACAAAGCCAAATTTACCAGAGGGATTCGAGTTTTTACCAGTTAAAAGAAACATTATGATTAATAAAGAAAAAAATGATAAAAAGCAATATATAAGTTTATTGCTTGAAGCAGATCCAAGCGAAAAGATGGTAGAGAAATATTTAAAAGACGGAGATTTATTTGTTTTAAAATATAAAGATGATACAGCGTGCATAGCAGTAGTAACAAAATTAGATAATGATACAGTAGAATTAAAAAATATAGTAACAAAAGAAGAATTTAGAGGAAAAGGATATGCAAAAAAAATGATAAAATATCTAGCTGATAATTATAAGCAAAGATATAAAAAAATGTTAGTTGGAACAACAGAAAATAATATACCATTCTATGTAAAACAGGGATTTGATAAATATGAAAAGACAATTAAGAATTTTTTTATAGATAATTATGAAAAAGAAATATGGGATGGAGATTTACATTGCACAGATATGTATTATTATTCTAAAAATTTAAAGAAATAAATGTAATAAAAAATCTTATGGTAAGGAGTAAAATATATGTTATTAAAAAATAAATTAGGTTTAAATAATGAAATAGAACTTGCTAAAGAGGGAAGAAAGAATAACAAAATTAAAAGCAATAGAATTATTTGAAACTGAAAAATTAGAAAAGTTTGAAGTTGGAACTTTTCAAGGATTATCTCAAATACATAAATGTTTATTTGAAGAAATATATGAATTTGCAGGAAAAATAAGGACAGAAAATATTTCAAAGAGTAATTTTAGATTTGCATCAGAGGTTTACTTAGAAGATGCTTTGAAAAAAATTGATAATATGCCACAAAGTAATTTTGATGAAATTGTTGATAAATATATTGAAATGAATATTGCTCATCCATTTAGAGAAGGAAACGGAAGAAGTACAAGAATTTAGCTTGATATGATTTTAAAAAAAGAAATTGGCAAAGTAATTGATTGGAGCAAAATAGATAAAGAAGATTATTTGTTAGCTATGGAAAGAAGTCCAATTAAAAATATGGAAATTAAAATTTTATTACAAAATGCATTGACTGATAAAATAAATGATAGAGAAGTTTATATGAAAGGTATTGATGCAAGTTATCATTACGAAGGATATAATATGTATAAAGTAGAAGATTTAAAAAATAATTAATGTAGTCATAGAATTGGATATCGATAATAAAAAAATTACATTATTAGAAAGTATAGTAAAGTAAATAGAGGAGAAAAACAAATGGCAAAAAAGGTTATAAGAGACATTATTATATTTGTAATTATATTTATTATAATGTGTTCAACAATAATAATAAGAGATTTAAATGATTTAGATGAATTATGGAATTATAATTTTGCAAAAAATATTGCAGAAGGTAGATTACCTTATAAAGATTTTAATATGATTCAAATGCCTTTATTACCAATAGTATGTAGCATATTTTTAAAAATATTTGGAAATCAGCTTTTTACCATGAGGATATTATCAATATTTTTAAATAGCTTTATTTTATTTTTTATTTATAAAATAATGAAACTATTGAAATTAAATGAGAATTTAACATATATATTATTGATAGGAATTTACTCAGTATATTATAATTATTTTAGTATAGATTATAATTTTTCCATATTATTAATAACTTTAATTGGAATATATATAGAATTGTACTTTATTAATAAAAATAAATCTGTTATTATAAGTAATATAAAAATTGATTTCGGATTAGGTATATTAATTGGATGTACCATACTATTAAAGCAGACAACAGGATTATTTATCTCACTAATATTTGTATTTTATAAAGTTCTAATAGTATTGAAAAAATCAGAAGTAAAAGAAATATTAAAAATAATGGTGGCAAGATTGTTAGGAATTTTTATTCCAATATGTATCATGATAATTTATTTATCAGTAAACCATATATGGTTAGAATTTATGGATTATGCTATATACGGAATTAAAACATTTAGTAACTATATACCATATACATTTTTATTGAAAAATAGTAAAATTAATATAAAATTTTTAAGTATATTAGTTCCAACAATAATAATATATATGTATGTAAGAACAATAATAAAAGAACAAAAAACACAAGAGGATAAAAATATTTTTGTACTTTTTTGTTATAGTGTTGCTTCTCTTATAGTAGTATTTCCAATATCAGATATTATACATTTTTTAATAGGAAGTATGCCAGCAATTATTTCAATGCTTTATATAATATATTTAGAAATTAAAAAAGTAATAAATAAAGAAAAAAATATAATTTTTATAAAAGAATATGTTAAAGCTTTTAGTGTAATATTAACTGTTATCTTTTTTATTACATCAATCACTATAACTATAAATTATTTAAATAATGATAGATTTAGTAAATTAAAACACTACAGGTTTATACCATCTCAAATAGATGATGATATTTTAAAAATAGATTCATATATACAAGAAAAAAATTTAGAAAAACAAAATGTATATATTTTAGATGCTACTGCTTGTTTATATATGATACCAATAGATAAGTATAATAAAGATTATGATATGTTTTTAAAAGGTAATTTAGGGGCAAAAGGTGAAAAAGGTCAAATAGATAAACTAAAAAATGAAAATAATGCATTTATACTTATTTTAAATGATAATTATTCAAGGAATTGGCAAAATCCAGAAAAAGTAAGAAAATATATAATAGACAATTGGAGCAAAATAGATACAGTTGGAAACTTTGATGTATATACAAGGAGTACTTAGTATGATTAAAATAATAAAATGATGATATAATTTTTAGCTTTATAAAAAAGTATTCTTACAAATAAGCAATAAAGAGCGTGTAAAAGTGTTATGAAAGGGTAAATGAGTAAATGGTAAAAGATGCTAAAATAAATGTAAAAAATAATGAAATAATTAGACAAATTAAATATTATATTATAGAATTACTAGAATTTCTTTTATATCCAGCGTTCTTATATGTGCTTTTAGAAAGCATAAAATTTGGTAATATATCAGTGTATTTTCAATTATTAATAAAATTAATTATTCAATTACCGCAATATATAATTGTTTCTTATTTTATTTTACTTGCAGTAATATTAATATTTAGAGGTATTATAAAAAGTAATTTTATTGCTAATTGTATTGCAACAATATTATTTACTATTATTACAATAGTATCTTATTATAAATTTGATATATTAGAACAGCCATTTATACCTTATGATATTGTTATGGCAAAAAATTTAAATCAAATTACTAAATTTGGATTTAATGGGATTACATATTGTAGCATTTTTTCTATCTGTAATATAATAATACTATTAATATTAGATTATTTTATAAACAAATTTATTAAAGATAAAAAAACAGCAGATAATGTGAGATATAACTATAAAAAAATAATTTATTTTGTAGTTGGGATTATTATGCTTTATGGGTTTTGTATATCTCCCAATAGATATATAAATAATGGAATAAAAAATGATAATGGAGATGATTACTATTGGATGGGAGCAAATGGAGTGTTTTTTATTCATCTGGGAGATTTTTATGTAATTAAACCAGAAGGATATACAAAAGAGAATATAATGAGTATAAAAAGTGAATATGAAAGTTCAGTAGAAAAGAATGAAGAAGAACATCCTAATATTATATTGGTGATGAATGAATCGTTTGCAGATTTAACTAATCTTACTAATACAACATATTCAGAAAATCCAATGGAATCAATAAAAAAAATTTATAGTGAAAAAAATTGTAAAACTGGAGAAATTTTATCACCAGTTTTAGGAGGAGGAACATCTTTACCAGAATTTGAACTCCTAACTGGATTAACTTCTTATTATCTAGAACAACAAATATATCCTTATACTAGTTACATACATAGCGATATGAATTCTATCGTAAGGGAATTCAATAAAAATGAATATAATACTGTTGGAATACATACCAATACAAAAACTTTTTATAACAGAGAATATGTATATAATTATTTGGGATTTAAAAAAACAATTTTTGCGCAAGATATAGAAAATCCTGAATATAAGGGAAATTATATATCAGATAATGAAGCTGCAAATCAAATAATAGAACAATTTAATAGTATTGATGGAAAAAAATTTATATTTGCTTTAACTATGCAAAATCATATGCAATATACAAATAAAAATTATGAATATTACGATATAGAAATACAGTCTAATGTTCTTTCTAATAATGAAAAATTGGAATTAAAAAATTATACACAAGGAATAAAAGATGCATGTGCAATGTACGATAAATTAGTTACTTATCTAAAAGATGTACAAGAACCTACAGTATTAATAATGTTTGGCGATCATTTACCATTACTTGGTGACACATATTGTTCTACACTTAGAAAAAATGGATACACTGATGGTATAGAATATTATAAAACACCATATATTATATGGTCAAATTATGATATTGATGAATCAATTGATATACCAGAAATAATAAGTCCATCATATTTAGGATTACTAACCTTAGACATGGCAAATATTAATAATTTATCTTGGTATATGAGACCTTTTAGAGAATTATATTATAGATATCCTGCTATAAATAATAAGTATGCTATAGATAGAGAGGGTAATGTTATTGATTTAAATTTATTAAAAAAACAGGAAATAGTAAAAAAATGTGAAATATTACAATATGATGTTTTAATTAAAAAGAAATTTATACCTATAGTTTATTAATGCTAAAAATTGGAGGATATAATGAAATTAGTAAAAAAAGATATTATAATTTTTATATTAATTTTTGTAATTGCAATAATTGAATATAATGGATTTTTGACAATGCATTATGCTACAGATACATATAATATAATTAATAGAGGATATTCTGAATATGCTATTAAATATTCTTTAAATGATGGTAGACCTATGATGTGTTTAATATCATTATTAGCAGATTTACTTAATGTACCAATAACATTATACATAATACTTTTAACTTTTTTTGCAATAATAACATCATGTATTTGTGTAGTATTCTTAAAGAAAATAATATCCAAATATAAAGAACCTATCAATATTTGGAATGAGATAATTTTAACAATAATATGTTATGTTACGATATTCAATTTTATGTATTTAGAAAATCTACAATTTGCGGAATGTTTTGTAATGTCTATGAGTCTATTAATTTATATTACGGCAGCATATATTTTAGTACAAGAAAAAAATAAATATATTTTGAAATCAATTTTATTAAGTATATTTGGGATAATGTTTTATCAAGGCACTCTTTCTGTTTTTGTTGTTATGACAGTATTATTTTCCATAATAAAAGATAATTCAATAATCCTTACTTTAAAAAAATTTTTATTAGCAGGAATTGCATGTATTATAGCAGTTATATTTAATTTAGTACAAATAAAATTATGTGGGTTATTTTTGAATATGGAGCAAGTAAGGATGGGATCTATAAAAAATATAATTGTAATGTTACCAATTATATTTAAAAGTTTACCTAAAATAATTTTTTATACTTGCAATATTTTTCCAACAGGATTATTTTTAGGTTTTATATTAAGTATATTAATAATTTATAATAATGTAGATAAAAAAATAAAAAGTAAAATAAATAATAAAATTATAATAATTTTATTAATCTCAATAATATTACCTTTTGCACCAAATTTATTTACACAATCTTCATTTGGAGCAGCAAGAATGATGTTTCCAATTGGTTCACTTATAGGAAATATATTTATACTTCTATATACTAAAACATCAATATTTGAAAACAATAATGTTAGTACAAAAATATTTGAATTTATATTAATTATTTATATGTTATTAAATATAATGACTTCAATGTATATAATTTATTGTCATAAAAAAATAGAAAAATTAAACAAAGAAGAATGCAATATAATTAATAGTTTTATAACAAAATATGAGCAAAATAATAATATCAAAATAAAAAAAATTGCTATTTGTCACGATAAAAATCCAACATTTTTTTATAATATAATAAATAATTATTCATCATTATGCTATAGACCATTAGCATTAGAATGGTCAGATGATGGAAGTATTAATTATTATACAGGTAGAAATTTAGAAGAAATAGATACAACTATAGAAATATACAATCAGTATTTTAAAGATAAAGATTGGGATAAATTATCAGAGGAGCAGTTTGTATTTATTGAAGATACAGTGTATTATTGTATTTATTAAAAATTTTTTCTAAAATAATAATATTATATAATTAAAAAATAGGGAGGACACATATTTTGGATAAGTTAGTTTTAATTGATGGAAACAGTATAATAAATAGAGCGTTTTATGGTATTATGGGAAATAAAATGCTAATGACAGAAGATCGGAACGTATACAAATGCAGTGTACGGTTTTTTGAGTATTCTATTTAAAATATTAGAAGATATAAATCCAAAATATTTAGCAGTTGCATTTGATTTAAAAGCGCCTACCAAAAGACATGAGATGTATGATAAATATAAAGCAAATAGAAAAGGAATGCCAGATGAACTGGCAATGCAAATGCCAATATTAAAAGATGTTTTAAATGCAATGAATATTTGTATTATAGAAAAAGAAGGATACGAAGCAGATGACATTCTTGGAACACTTGCAAAGTGGGGACAAGACCAAAACCTAGATGTAACTGTTTTAACAGGAGATAGAGATAGCTTTCAATTAATAGATAAAAATATAAAAGTAAGAATTCCTAGAACAAAAATGGGTAAAACAGAAACGGAAGATTATACAGTAGAAAAAATAAAAGAAGAATATGGCTTGGAGCCTTTAGATTTAATAGAAGTAAAAGGACTTATGGGAGACACATCTGACAATATACCAGGAGTTCCCGGAGTTGGAGAAAAAACTGCAATTAATTTGATAAAAGAGTATAAAACAATAGACGGAGTATATGAAAATATAGAAAAACAAAAGGGTAAGTTAAAAGAAAAACTAGAACAAAATAAAGATTTAGCATATTTATCAAGAACACTTGGAACCATAAACATAAATAGCCCAATTGAAAAAGATTTGGATATATTAGAAAAAAAAGAGTGGAATAATGAAGAGGTATTACAAATATTTAAAAAGTTAAAATTTAATAGATTTATTGATAGATTTAATTTATTAAACTTAAAAAATAATGAAGAAACAGACGAATCTAGTTGCCCGATAAAAATTGAATATCAAACTAATTTAATTGCAGAGGAAATAAAAAAAATAAAAAAAGAAATTATATCAAAAAAAATAATGTATTATTATTTAGATGATAAAGATTTTGTAATATATTTGGAAAAAAATAATAAATGTTATTATATAAACAATTTAATGGAATTTAAAGATATTTTTGAAGATAAAAATATTTTAAAATGTGGTTACAAACAAAAAGAAGAATATATTTTATTATGGAAAAACAATATAAATGCCCAAAATTTAATGTTTGATATTTCAATAGCTGGATATATATTAAATTCTAATATAAATAAATACACAATAGAATATTTATCAAATGAATATTTAAATTTTGATATAGATGAATATTTAAATAGTATAGGAATACCTCAAGAAAAAACAGAACAACTAAATTTATTTAGTGAGGTAAAAGAAAATGAAGTAGATAAAACATATATATATCCTTATATAATATTTAGACTCTACAATATTTTGACTGAGAAAATGAAACAAGATAATAGTATAAAATTGTTTGAAAATATAGAAATGCCACTTGTAGAAGTTTTAGCAAGCATGCAATATGAAGGAATATATATAGATAAACAAGAACTTATAAATTTTGGAAAAACACTTCAAGAAAGAATAGATATTTTAACAAAAGAAATATATGAGCAAGCTGGAGAAGAATTTAATATAAATTCTACAAAACAATTAGGAGAAATATTATTTGAAAAATTAAAATTAACTGTTAAAAAGAAAACTAAAACTGGATATTCAACAGATGTAGATGTATTAGAAAAAATAAAAAATGAACATCCAATAATTGAAAAAATATTAGAATATAGGCAATTGGTAAAATTAAATTCTACATATGTAGAAGGATTAATACCATATATAGAACAAAAAACAAATAGAATACATTCAAAATTTCATCAAACCGTTACAACAACAGGAAGAATTAGTAGCACAGATCCAAACCTTCAAAACATACCTACAAGAATGGAACTTGGCAAACAATTAAGAAAGGTATTCAAACCAAAAGAAGGTTCAGTATATATAGATGCTGATTATTCACAAATAGAACTCAGAGTTTTAGCACATATTTCACAGGACAAACATATGATAGAAGCATTTAATAATGATGAAGATATACATGCCCAGGCAGCTTCTAAAGTATTAAATATACCAATTAGTGAAGTAACAAAAGAACAAAGAGCAAGTGCAAAAGCAGTTAATTTTGGAATAGTATATGGAATTAGTGACTTTGGACTTGGAGAACAACTTGGAATATCAAGAAAAAAAGCAAAGGAATATATAGAACAATATTTAGAAAAATATAGCGGAATAAAAAAATTTATGACAGATATAGTAGAGGAGACAAAAGAAAAAGGATATGTAGAAACTTTGTATCATAGAAGAAGATATGTTCCAGAACTTAAATCTAATAATTACATGGTAAGACAATTTGGAGGAAGAGTTGCAATGAATACTCCAATACAAGGAACAGCAGCTGATATTATGAAAATTGCAATGATAAATGTATATAATAAATTAAAAGAAAATAATTTGAAATCTAAAATAATAGTACAAGTACATGATGAATTATTAATTGAGACCTGTTTAGAAGAAAAAGAAATTGTAAAAGAAATTTTAAAAACTGAAATGGAAAATGTAATAAAATTAGATGTCCCATTAAAGGCAGAAGTAAGTGAGGGATATTCATGGTACGAAGCCAAATAAAAAATGAAAATTGCCAAAACCAATTAATTGCAAACGTTGTAGGGGCGGGCCTTGTGTCCGCCCGCAAGAAACAAACCAATTGCAAACGTTGTAGGGGCGGAATCAATTTCCGCCCGAAAAACAATAAATAATTCCGGGCAGATATGGAATCTGCCCCTACTACAATTTATAAAAAAGGGCTTAGTAAAATATTTTAATGCAAAAGATAAAAAAGGAGATAAATTTGAAAAAACTTATAAAATTTTTGACGATATTAATTATTATTTTAATTATCTATTTTATATTATTTAAAATAATTGAAATAAATAAAATAGTAATGAAAAAAATATATCCATTAAAATATAGCGAATATATAGAAAAATATTCTAATGAGTATAATATAGATAAATATATGGTATATGCAATAATAAAAGCAGAAAGTAACTTCAAAGAAAAAGCAAAATCTAGCAGTAATGCTATAGGACTAATGCAAATAATGGAAAACACAGCAATAGAAACAGCAAGAAAAATGGAATTAGATATTAGCGAGAAGGATTTATTTAATCCAGAACTAAATATAAAAATAGGACTAAAATATTATGCAAGTTTATTAAAAAAATATAATAACAATAATTCAATTGCCATTATTGCATATAATGCAGGAATTGGAAATGTAGACAAATGGATAGAAGAAAAAATTATAAAAGATGATGGATCCGATTTGGAAAATGTTCCATTTAAGGAAACAAATAATTATGTTAGAAAAATTTTACGAGATTATGAAATATATAAATATTTATATGTAGAGTAATTTATAGTTGTTATAATTTTTAATTTAATATATAATATAAAATATTAATAATAGAAAGAAAGGAGTTTAATATTTATGGCAATTTTAGTAACTGGTGGTGCTGGATACATAGGAAGTCACACTGTAGTTGAACTATTAGAAAAAAATGAAGACTTAGTTATAGTAGACAATTTTGTTAATAGTAAACCAGAGGTATTAGATAAAATAAGAAAAATAACAGGAAAAGATTTTAAATTTTACGAAGTAGACATATTAGATGAAAAAAAACTAAATGA
The DNA here is from genome assembly GCA_947628115.1 of uncultured Clostridia bacterium. Classification (GTDB taxonomy): domain Bacteria; phylum Bacillota; class Clostridia; order TANB77; family CAG-508; genus CAG-452. The sequence continues at coordinate 56,109 of CANQYS010000001.1, forward strand.
AGTATTTAAAGAAAACAAGATAGAATCGGTAATACATTTTGCAGGACTAAAAGCAGTAGGGAAATCTGTTGAAAAGCCAATAGAATATTATCATAATAATATAACAGGAACATTAGTACTATTAAAATTAATGAAAAAACATAATTGTAAAAAAATAGTATTTAGTTCATCAGCAACAGTATATGGAACACCAGAAAAAGTTCCTCTAACAGAAGAATGCAAAGTAGGTGGAACAACAAATCCTTATGGAACAACAAAATTATTTATAGAACAAATATTAAAAGATGTGTATGTAGCAGATAAAGAATTTAGTATATGTCTGCTAAGATACTTTAATCCAATTGGAGCACATAGTAGTGGATTAATAGGTGAAGATCCAAATGATATACCAAATAATCTTATGCCATATATAACTGGAGTAGCAAGTCGGAAAATTAGAAATATTAAGTATATACGGAAATGATTATCCAACAAAAGACGGAACAGGAGTAAGAGATTATATACATGTTGTAGATTTAGCAAAAGGACATTTAAAAGCATTAGATAAAATAAGAAAAGAAACAGGCGTAAAAATATATAATCTAGGTACAGGAAATGGATATTCTGTATTAGATATAGTAAAAACATTTGAAAAAGTAAACCGGAATAAAAGTAAAATATAAAATAACAGATAGAAGACCAGGGGATATAGCAGAATGTTATGCAGATCCGAGCAAAGCAAAAAAAGAACTTGGTTGGATTGCTGAAAAAGGAATAGAAGATATGTGCAGAGATTCTTGGAACTTTATAATTTCAAACAAATAATTTTTTTCTTTTTTCGGACGGACTAATTTTAGACTTTTTAAAAATTTAACAATTCCTTCTGTTCAAACATTAGCCAATTAAACTGATTTTCGAAATAATTCTAAAATTAGTCCGTCCGGAAAAGGAAAAAGAAAAAGGAAAAAGATTGGAGTAAGATATGGAAAAAATAAAAAAGGTGTTATCACATATATTTATAGATGGATTAACAGGAATGGCATGGGGATTATTTGCAACATTGATAATTGGACTTATTTTAACACAAATTGGAGGATTTATTTCAAATAGAATAGGACAATTAATAATTATAATTGGCAAAGTCGCTTCTGCCTTAACCGGTGCTGGTATTGGTATAGGAGTTGCAACTAAATTTAAATCAGGTACATATGTAACAGTTTCTGCTGCAATAACAGGTATGATAGGTGCTTTTGCAACTAAAATATTGGCTGGAGAAGTCTATACAGAGTCTGGGGCAATTTTATTCGCTGGTCCGGGAGAACCACTAGGTGCATTTATTGCAGCATTAGTTGGAATAGAAATAGGAAATTTAATAACAGGTAAAACTAAAGTTGATATAATACTTGTACCTCTTGCAACAATTCTTTCTGGAGCAATAGTTGGATTGTTAATTGGACCAACAATTTCTAATTTTATGACTGCATTGGGTGCACTAATTAATTGGTCTGTTGAAAGACAACCTATTATAATGGGAATTTTAGTTTCTGTAATAATGGGTATGATTTTAACTCTTCCAATAAGTTCTGCTGCAATTGCTATAATATTAAATTTAAGTGGACTTGCAGCAGGTGCAGCAACAGTAGGCTGTTGCGCAAATATGATAGGATTTGCAGTATCCAGTTTTAAAGAAAATAAGTTTGGAGGATTAATTTCACAAGGATTAGGAACTTCTATGTTACAAGTGCCAAATATTATGAAAAAGCCTGTGATTTGGCTTCCAGCAATAATTGCAAGTGCAATTTTAGGACCTTTGTCAACAACAGTTTTTAATATGACAAATAATGCTTCGGGTGCAGGTATGGGAACAGCAGGACTTGTTGGACAATTTATGACATGGGAAACTATGAGCGGGACAGAACAACCTATAGTGTTATTAATAAAAATTCTTTTATTACATTTTATTTTACCAGGTTTAATTGCATGGATTGTATCTTTTATTTTAAGAAAGAAAAATATAATTAGAGATGGAGATATGAAATTAGAGACGGAACAAAAATAAATTGTAGCCTGTGTTCGGGGAATTCTAGGGACTGTCCTTTAAAAATCACCAATTTTGGGGATTTTTGGGACTGTCCTGAATTCACCGAAAAACAAACAAACTACAATTTGTCTAATTAATTTATAAACTATTTATTTTCTAACAATTTATTTTTTAAATTCCACAAATTTTGAGATAAATCCACATAATATTTGTGTGGATTTTTTATACGTTTTACTTCATTCCAAAGTGTACTTAACTCTTGTTTTGCATTATTTGCAATTGTTTTTAGATCTGGAGAATTGTATACTAAATTTCCATTATCAAATATTAAGTCTTGTAATGGCCTTACTGTATAATTTTTTAAAGTTTTTTTCTTCCATGGTGAAGTTGGGTCAAATATTGTATAATTATCTTTTGGTATTATCTCATCATGCAAGGCAATTAAATCCGCTAAAGCTTTGTTTGTTGTTTTATCATAAAATCTATATACTTTTTTAAATCCAGGATTTGTAATTTTTATAGTATTATTAGATATTTTTATTTTAGGTATAATTTTACCATCATTTTCTATTGCGACTAATTTATATACACCACCAAAAACAGGATTACTTTTTGCAGTAATTAAGTTTTCTCCAACACCAAATAAATCTATTTTAGCACCCTCTTCTAATATTGATGTAATTACATATTCATCAAGAGAATTTGTACCACAAATTTTACAATCTTCAAATCCAGCTTCATCTAAAATCACTCTTATTTTTTTAGATAAATAAGATAAGTCTCCACTATCTAATCTTACCGCTTTAGGTCTATAACCATTTGGAACTAAAACTTCATTAAAAACTTTAATTGCATTTTTAATTCCAGAATTTAAAGTATCATACGTATCTATAAGTAGAGTACAATCATTAGGATAATTTTCAGCATAAGCTTTAAATGCTTCATATTCAGAGTCAAAAGCTTGTATAAAACTATGTGCCATTGTTCCACTTGCTGGAACATTAAATTCTTTAGCTGTATATGTACAAGATGTACCTACGCATCCTCCAATAATTGCGGCTCTTGCCCCATAAACTGCAGCATCAACACTATGAGCACGTCTTGCACCAAATTCCATAACAGGACGACCGCTTCGCGGCATTTACAATCCTACTTGATTTTGTAGCTATTAATGACTGATGATTAATTAAAAGTAAGAGAGTTGTTTCTAAAAGTTGTGCTTCTATAAGAGGTGCTTTTACTGTAACTAATGGTTCATTTGGAAATACAACAGTACCTTCTGGAATTGCCCATATATCTCCAGTAAATTTAAAAGTTTTAAGATATTCTAAAAAATCATCAGAAAATATATTTTTACTTTTTAAATATTTAATATCTTCATCATCAAAATGTAGATTTTTAACATAATCTATAATTTGTTCTAAGCCTGCAAATATAACATATCCACCATTATCAGGAATTTCTCTAAAAAAAACATCAAAATATGCTGTTTTTTTGCTCATATCTTTAATAAAAAATCCATTCGACATTGTAAATTCATAAAAGTCTGTAACTAATTCTAATTTTCTATTATCCATAACAACCTCCATTTGCTAATATTTGAAATATATTATATCATCAATGTCAATAGGAATAGATAAAGGAAAAGCAGCCCTGAAATCAGAGCTGCACTCGCATCAGCAAACTTCTACAAGGAGAACTGTGCGCAGAAAATGCTTATTTTCTGCAACACTAGAAAAATTGAAGTTTACAACTTCATTATAATTTTCAACGTTTGCAGGAAGAATCTTCGCACATGAAGTTGGTGAAATTTTTTTAAAAAACTGAACCTCTATGCTTATATCATTTATTTTATGACAAAGATTATACAGGTTAAATTCTTTTTTTAAAACTTCTTTATTCTCCTTAAGGAATTTCTTAAGAAGCTTGTCTGATTGCCGGGGATGAGATACGTATTTCATTATTATACGTACCTCCTTTCTGTATTAATTTTGAGATACAAATACATTGTATCTTATGTTAATTTTACCATAATTCTTTATAATCGTCAAATTTAGCAGTTGACACTTTAATTTTATGGGAATATAATAACAAAATAAAAAGTATAAATTAAAAATAGGAGAGTAAAAAAATGTTAAAATTAGAAAATATTACCAAAGAGTATTTAACTGGCGATTCAAAGGTAGAGGCATTAAAAGGAATAAATGTAGAATTTAGAAAATCTGAATTTGTTTCTATTCTTGGACCAAGTGGATGTGGTAAAACTACACTGTTAAATATAATTGGAGGATTAGACAGATATACAAATGGAGATTTAACAATAAATGGAAAATCTACTAAAGAGTTTAAAGACAGAGATTGGGACACATATAGAAACCATTCTGTAGGTTTTGTTTTCCAAAACTATAATTTAATAACACATCAAACAGTTTTATCTAATGTAGAGCTTGCACTTACTTTATCTGGAGTATCAAAAAAAGAAAGAAGAAAAAGAGCAATAGAGGCATTAGAGAGTGTTGGATTAAAAGATCAGATGAATAAAAAACCAAATCAAATGTCTGGTGGACAAATGCAAAGGGTAGCAATTGCAAGAGCATTAGTTAATAATCCAGAAATTATTTTAGCAGATGAACCAACAGGTGCTTTGGATACTAAAACTAGTGTTCAAATAATGGAAATATTAAAAAATATATCAAAAGACAAATTAATTATAATGGTAACACATAATCCAGAACTTGCAGAAAAATATTCATCAAGGATTATAAAAGTGTTAGATGGAAAAGTAATTGATGATAGTGACCCATATAAAGCAGAGAAAACAAAAGAGGAACAAAATAAGAAAAATAAAAAAACATCAATGAACTTTTTTACAGCACTTAATTTAAGCTTAAATAATTTAATGACTAAAAAGGGAAGAACTTTTTTAACTTCATTTGCTGGTAGTATTGGTATTATAGGAATAGCACTAATTCTTGCTATATCAACAGGAGTTCAGAATTATATAAATAAAGTAGAAGAAGATACATTATCTTCTTATCCAATTACAATAGAAGAGCAAACAATAGATATGTCTAGCATGATGGAAAGTATGATGGGAGAAACTTCAAATAATACATCAGAATACGAGGAAGGTAAAATTTATTCTTCTGATATTATGGATGATATGATTTCTACACTTTCTAATAAAGTAACAAATAATAATTTAAAGGAATTAAAAAAATATTTAGAAGAAGATAATAATGAAATAAAAAATTATAGTAATAGTATAAATTATAGTTATGATTTAAAAATTAATTTATATAAAGAAGATAGCACAAATGGAATAGTAAAAGTAAATCCTAGTACTGTAATGAATGCAATGGGAATGGGAGAAATTGTTGAAGCAAGTAATAATTCATCTATGTCATCTGTAATGATGTCAAATACAGATGTGTGGATGGAATTATTAGATAATAAAGAGTTACTACAGTCACAATATAATTTGCTTGCAGGTACATGGCCACAAAATTATAATGAGGTTGTACTTGTTGTAGATGAAAATAATGAAGTAAGTGATTATACATTATATACTTTAGGATTAAAAGATCAAAAAGAATTAGAGAAAAAGTTTAAAGCAATGCAAAAAGGAGAACCAGTAGAAGAATCTAAACAAACGTCATACACTTATGATGATTTTCTTAATTTAACATTTAAATTAATACTAAATACAGATTACTATACAAAGGAAAATGGTTTATGGCTTGATAAAACAAAAGACGAAGAATATATGAAACAAAAAATAAAAGATGCAGAAGATATAAAAATAGTTGGAATAATACAAAAAAATCCAAACACAGTTGCAGTTTCTATAACAGAAGGAATAGGTTATACAAAAGAACTAGAAGAATATGTAATAAATAAATCAAATGAAGCTGAAATTGTAAAAGAACAAAAAGATAAGCCTGATGTTAATATTTTTTCGGGGCTAGAATTTCCAACAGATGATGAAACACAAAGTTTTGATTATGATTCACTTACAACAGAACAAAAAATGGCAATGGCAAAATTAAGTGCAGAAGAACTTAGCCAAATGATGGAAGCATATACAGAAAATATGAATTCAAGTTATGAAAAAAATTTAGAAAAATTAGGAGCTGTGGATTTAGCTAATCCAACATCAATAAGCATATATCCAAAAGATTTTGCATCAAAGGATAGTATAACAAAAGCAATTGATGATTATAATCAAAAACAAAAAGATGAAGGAAAGGAAGAAAATGTAATAAATTATACTGATATGGTTGGTATAATGATGAAATCTGTAAATCAAATTATTAATATTATAAGTTATGTATTAATTGCTTTTGTTGGAATTTCATTAATAGTTTCTTCAATTATGATTGGTATAATAACATATATTTCTGTACTTGAAAGAACAAAGGAAATTGGTATACTTCGTAGTATAGGTGCATCTAAAAAAGATATTTCAAGAGTATTTAAAGCAGAAACTTTTATTGTTGGATTTATTTCTGGTTTATTAGGAATAGGAATAACTGTATTGCTTACAATACCAATAAATAACATAATATATAAACTTACAGAAGTGCAAGTTAAAGCAATGGTACCAACAGTTGCAGGTATTATACTTGTTATAATTAGTATGTTACTTACAATGATTGCAGGTTTAATACCATCAAAAATGGCAAGTAAGAAAGATCCAGTAGAAGCACTAAGAGTAGATTAATAAATTTACAAAACACATTAGGGGATGAAATAATGAAAGAAGTATATATATTACTAACACATACAGGAACAGTATTATCAGGAATTGTAAAATATTATACTAAGAACAAGTATTCACATATTTCAATAGCATTGGATCACAATTTAAATGAGTTATATTCGTTTGGAAGATTAAATCCATATAATCCATTTAAAGCTGGATTTGTGCATGAAGAAATACATGGAGGTACATATGCTAGATTTATAAATACTAAAGCTGCACTATATTCACTTAAAGTAACAGAAGATCAATATTTAAAAATTTCATCTATAATATATAACATGAAACAACATAAAGAAAAATATAAATTTAATATATTAGGTCTATTTATGGTTAGCATAAATAAAAAACATAGAAAAGATAATACCTTTTATTGTGCAGAATTTGTAAAGTATGTATTAAAAGATACATGTAATACTAATGATTTACCGGAAATTATAAAACCAATGGATTTTGTAAAATTACAAAATATAAAACTTATATATGAAGGACTGTTAAAGGAATATACATAAATTGGTATTTGGTGTTTGGAATTTGGAATTTTGTGTAGGAGAGGACTGCATTTATTCACTATTCAATCTTCACTATTCACTAAGAAAATTCAGGACAGTTCCCTTTTTCTAACATTTGCAAACAATAAATTAAATACAAATACTGTAGGAGTCGCACCCTAGGGCGACCTGCAAATAGATCGCTCCCAATGGTTAATTTATATTTTAACTCGTTCGTCCCAACTACGCAGACACTGTAAAATATAAGATTGCTGACGCTAATCTTCTATTTAACAGTATCTAGCTAGTCGGTCCCCACACAAGCTCACTTCGTAAAATATAAATGAACCATTTCGCGCTTCTCTATTAGTAGGAGAACGGATGCCCCTACACAAAATTCAAAATTCTAAATGCCAAACACAATTAAACAAACTACAATTTATAGAGCATAATGTTATAATTAATATTAAAATAGAAAGGATTAAAATATGGAACTTATTAAAGTAGGAGAAAGAACGTATTATATAAAAAATGCTACGAATATAGGAATATATAAAACTGATAATACAAATGTTTATATTATAGATTCAGGAAATGATAAAGAGGCAGGGAAAAAAATACTAAAAATAATTAATGAACAAGGTTGGACTATAAAAGGAATTATTAATACTCATTCAAATGCAGATCATATAGGTGGAAATAAAGTTATACAGGATAGAACAAATTGTGAAATTTTATGTTTTAATATAGAAAAAAGTTTTACAGAATTTCCAATATTAGAGCCATCATTCTTATATGGGGGATATCCTTTTAAAGATATAAGAAATAAGTTTTTATTAGCGAAAGAATCAGCAGTAAAAAATATAGATGGAAATCTTCCAGAGGGATTAGAATATTTTACATTAAAAGGGCATTTTTTTGACATGATTGGAATTAAAACATCTGATAATGTTTATTTTTTAGCAGATTCGTTATTTAGCGAAGAAACTATAAATAAATATCATTTGTTTTTTATATATGATGTAAAGGAATATTTAAATACTTTAGAATTCTTAAGAACTTTAAATGGAAATTTATATATTCCTTCACATTGTGAAGCTACAAATAGTATAGAAAATTTAATAGAACTAAATAAAAATAAAATAAATGAAATAATGGATAAAATTTTTAACTTTTGTAAAAATAATATTACATTTGAAGATATTTTAAAATTGATTTTTGATGAATACAAATTAACAATAAATGCAAATCAATTTGTACTTATTGGAAGTACAATTAAATCATATTTATCTTATTTATATGATAATGATAGAATTGAGTTCATATTTGAAAATAATAAAATGATATGGAAACAAAAAGAATAATATTACATATTAGATACTAATTCAAAAAGGGTTATAAATAAAGTGGGTGATTACTTATGACTTTATCTATAATATTAATTATTGTGGGATTTGTTTTACTAATTAAAGGCGCAGATTTTCTAGTTGATGGTGCAAGCAATATAGCAAAAAAATTGCATATACCAGAGATTGTAATTGGATTAACCATAGTATCGATAGGAACATCAATGCCAGAACTTTTTGTAAGTATAACATCTGCAATTAATGGATATTCAGATATTGCTATTGGTAATGTTATAGGGAGTAGTATTGCCAATTTATTATTAATTTTAGGTGTATCATCTATAATAATGTCTGTAAATTTTAAAAGAGAAACAAGATTAATAGAAATACCAATATGCTTGTTTATAACAATTGCCTTCTTTATTATTTGTAATTATGAACAAAATGTAACAAGAATTGAAGGAATTGTATTACTTGTAATGTTCATTCTTTTTATCATATATACGATAATAATGTCTTTTAAGGGAGAAAAATTTGATAGAGAAAATTATAACGAAGAAGAAAAACAAAAAGACAATAACAAAGATTCAACTTTTAAAAGTATAATACTTATAATGTTAGGATTTATAGCTTTAATATTTGGTGGAGATTTAACTGTTGATAATGCTGTTAATATTGCAAAGATTTTAGGATTAAGTGAAAAAATAATTAGTATAACTATTCTTGCAATTGGAACATGTTTGCCAGAACTTGTAACCAGTATTTTTGCTGCAATTAAAGGCAAAAGTGATATTGCAATTGGTAATATATTAGGTTCTAATATATTTAATATGTTGCTTATAATAGGTATTTCATCATTAATAAAACCAATTATATACAATATTTGTTATAATAAAGATATGATTTTTTTAATTTTAGTCACTTTTATTTTACTATTATTTACAATCATTAAACCAAAAAATAAAATGACAAGAATAAATGGATTAGTATATTTGATTTTATATATAGTATATATAATAAATTTATTTTAAAGCCTGCGCCCGTTGTTCTGCACCAAAATTTTGAAAAAATTTTGTGTGAAATGTTTGTAAAGCTTTGTTGAATGGGGAAAATCTGCGAATTTTCATATTTAATAAAAAGTTAGAGAAATCTAACTTTTTTTGCTATTTATATTGACAAATATAAAATACATAGTATAATGTTAGAGTACTCTAACAAAGGAGATGTATGATTATGCTTACAAAAACTCAAGAAGAATATTTAAAAACTATATATATATTACAAAATGATGAAAAAGGTGCTAGAGTTACAGACATAGCAGAAAAATTAAATAAAGCAAAAGCAACAGTAAATTATACTGTTGCAAATTTAAAAGAAAATGGATTAGTTAATTACAAAACATATGGAAATATATTTTTAACTGATACAGGAAAAAAATATGCAAAAAAAATTTTAGAGGCGTACGATATTGTATACCTATTTTTAAATAGCATATTAGAAATGGAACCTGAGAAAGCAAAAAATGAAGCGGAAAAAATGAAAGCCACACTTAATGATGAAACATTAAATATGTTAGCAAAATATACACATAAAACTTTAGGATTATACAGCTTAGAATGTGGGTATGATATTAACAACGAAAAGTGTAGGTCATGTATAAGAAGAACACGGAACAAAAAAATAAATGAAAGGATAGAATTATGAACAACAATTTATTAGAAATAAAAGATTTATATGTAAAAGCAGAAGAAAAAGAAATTTTGAAAGGTATGAATTTAAAAATAAATAAAGGAGAAATTCATGTAATAATGGGACCAAATGGTTCAGGAAAAACAACAACTGCAAATGCTATACTCAATAATCCTAGTTATATAAAAACAAATGGAACAATTACATTCGAGGAGGAAGATATAACAAATTCAAAAACAGATGAAATAGCAAGAAAAGGAATTTTTATGTCTTTTCAATTACCAGAGGAAATACCTGGAGTTTCGGTTACTAATTTTTTGAAATATGCAAAAAATAAAGTTACTGGAAAACCAGTTAAAATATTTGAATTTAAAAATGAACTTAAAAAATATATGGAAGAATTAAATATGAATCCAAGTTATATGGAAAGAAGCTTAAATGTTGGATTTTCAGGTGGAGAAAAAAAGAAAAATGAAATTCTTCAACTTTTAGTATTAAATCCAAAACTTGCGATATTAGATGAAACCGATTCGGGACTTGATGTAGATGCAATTAAAACAGTATCTAAAGGAATAGAAATATTTAAAAATAAGAAAAACGCAGTTTTGATAATAACACACAATACAAAAATTTTAAGCAATTTAAAGCCTGACTATGTACATGTTTTGGTAGATGGAAAAATAGTTAAAACAGGGGACTATAAACTTGCAAAGGAAATAGAAGAAAATGGATATAGTAAATACAAAAATATGTAGGGGCGGAATCAATTTCCGCCCGAAAAACAGATAAATTTCGGGCAGATATGGAATCTGCCTCTACGAAATATGAAAAACCACATTGCAGTTGTAGGGGCCGCAGCCTTCGGCGACCCGTAAAATTAGAATGAAAGGATTTAAAAATGGCAAAAACTAAAATTAAAGATATAAATAGAAATATTTATGATATAAAAAATAAAGATGAATATGAATTTAAAATTGAAAAAGGATTAACAGCAGAAATAATAAAAGAAATATCTAAACAAAAAAATGAACCAGATTGGATGAGAGATTTTAGATTAAAAGCATTAGAAGTATATAACAAATTAGAACTTCCAACTTGGGGACCAGATATTTCTGAACTTAATATGAATGATATTGCAACATATGTAAAGCCAAAATCAAAATTAAATAGTTCATGGGATGACGTTCCAGAAGATATAAAAAGTACATTTGATAAACTTCGGAATTCCAGAGGCAGAAAAGGAGTCTTTAGCAGGAGTTGGAGCTCAGTATGATTCAGAAGTAGTTTATCATAGCATGAAAGAAGAACTAATAAAACAAGGTGTAATATATACAGACATGGAAACAGCAGTAAAAAAATATCCAGGAATTGTTAAAGAACATTTTATGAAATGTGTTCCTATATATGATCATAAATTCGTAGCATTACATGGCGCTGTTTGGTCTGGTGGTTCTTTTGTATATGTTCCAGAAGGTATAAAAGTAGATATACCGCTTCAAAGTTATTTTAGATTAAACTCACCGGAAGCTGGACAATTTGAACATACGTTAATTATAGTAAATGAGGGGGCAAGCCTTCATTTTATAGAAGGATGTAGCGCACCTAAATATAATAAAGTTAATTTACATGCTGGATGTGTCGAATTATATGTAAAAGATAATGCACATTTAAGATATTCAACAATAGAAAATTGGTCTAAAAACATGCTTAATTTAAATACAAAAAAAGCACTAGTGGGTAAAAATGCTAGCATGGAATGGGTATCTGGATCATTTGGCTCAAAAATTTCTATGTTATATCCTATGAGCATACTAAATGGCGAAGGGGCAAAAACTGAATTTACTGGAATTTCATTTGCTGGAAAAGGACAAAACTTAGATAATGGATTTAAAGTTGTTCATAACGCACCAAACACATCTAGTGTTGTAAATAGCAAATCAATTTCAAAAGATGGTGGAAAATGCACTTATAGAGCATTAACTAGAATTAATGAGCAAGCAAAAAATTCAAAAGGCATAGTATCTTGTGAATCATTAATGCTTGATGATATTTCTATATCTGATACAATTCCAGTAAATGATGTAAGAACAGAAGACGCAGAGTTTTCACATGAAGCTAAAATTGGAAAAATTAGTGATAAAACTATTTTCTATTTAATGAGTAGAGGCATGTCAGAAGAAGATGCAAAAGCAATGATAGTTAGAGGTTTTGCATATCCAATATCAAAAGAATTACCAGTAGAATATGCAGTAGAAATGAATAATCTTATAAACTTAGAACTTGAAGGTGCAATAGGATAGTTTGAATAATTATTTCATAATTATTCAAACAGTGAAGAATTAATAATGAATAATTAATAATTAATGTATGAAAAATTGCATAAATGCAATTTTTCTTCCTAAATTATTCATCATTCGCTATTCATTATCAGTCTTTACACTCATAAACAACTTATTTAAGGAAAGGAAAGGAAATGGAAAGTATAAAATTAAATGAAACACCTGTTAGGACTTCACGAAATTTTAATATAAATAATATAAATCTTAAAGATATTAAAATTCCAGATAACATTGGAAGTTTTGATAGTATCTACATAAATAGTGAAACATCTAAAACACAGGTTGAAAAATCATCTGATAATAAATATAATTTAGCTTATGGATTAGGAAATATTTTTACAAATCAAGTAAAAAATAATTCAAATCAAAGACTAAAAGTGCAAATTGATAGCAAAATAAATAAAGAATTACAAATTGATTTTAAATTTGATAATAAAAATTCTTGCTTAGTTGATAATATTGTAATTAATGCAAATGAAAATTCAAAAGGAACTATCATAATAAAATATTTGTCCGAAGAAAACAAAGAATATTATCATAATGGAATAATAAAGCTATTTGCAAAGAAAAATTCTAATATAAATGTGATAGTAGTTAACCTATTAAATTCTAACTCTAACAACTTTATATCAATAGATAACGAACTTGGCGAAAATGCAAATGTAAATTATACAATAATTGATTTTGGAGGGAAAAATAGTATTTCAAATTACTATTCGAATTTAAAAGGTGAACATTCTTTAAATTCATTAAACAGCATTTATTTAGGAAAAGAAAATCAATTATTTGATTTAAATTATATAGCAGAATTAAGAGGAATAAAAACAAATATAGATATTGAAGTTCAAGGAGCTTTAAAAGACAAAGCAGTTAAACATTTTAAAGGAACAATAGATTTTAAAAAAGGTGCAAAAAAAGCAAAAGGAAATGAAAATGAATCTTGTATGTTATTATCAGACACTGCAAAATCATTAGCACTTCCAATGCTACTTTGTAGTGAAGAAGATGTAGAAGGAAATCATTCAAGCAGTAGTGGAAAAGTAAGTGAAAAAGAATTATTCTACATAATGAGTAGAGGATTTGATATAAAAGAAGCGATGAAACTAATGGTAAGAGCCAAATTCAATAAAATATTAGAAAACATAAAAAACGAAGATTTAAAAAATGAAATTATTAATGAAATAGACAAAAAATTAGATTAGATAAATTGTAGTTTGTTTGTTTTTCGGTGAATTCAGGACAGTCCCAAAAATCCCCAAAATTGGTGATTTTTAAAGGACAGTCCCTAGAATTCCCCGAACACAAACTACAATTTATAGAAAGGATAAAATATGAACATAGAAGATATTAGAAAAGATTTTCCTATATTGGAAAATAGAAAAATTGCATATTTGGATAATGGCGCAACTACTCAAAAACCGCTTCCTGTTTTAGAAAGAATAGACGAATTTTATAAAAAATATAATGCAAATGTACATAGAGGTGCATATTCATTAAGTGTAGTAGCATCGGAAATGTATGAAAATGTAAGAGCAAAAATTGCTAAGTTTGTAAATGCAAGATTTCCTGAGGAAATTATTTTTTCTAAAAATGCAACAGAAAGTTTGAATTTAATAGCATATTCCTATGGATTAGAAAATCTAAAAAAAGATGATGAAATAGTTATTTCAATAATGGAGCATCATTCTAATTTAGTTCCATGGCAAAAAGTTTCAAAGGTAACTGGAAGTAAGCTTAATTATATGTATATAAATAATAATTTTGAAATAGCAGACGAAGAAATAGAAACTAAAATTACTGATAAAACTAAAATAGTTGGAATTACACATGTATCAAATGCACTGGGAACTATAAACAATATTGAGAAAATAGTTAAATATGCACATAAAAAAGGTGCAGTTGTTGTTGTAGATGCTGCTCAAAGTATTCCACACATGAAAATTGATGTACAAAAATTAGATGCTGATTTTTTAGTTTTCTCAGGACATAAAATGCTTGCACCACTTGGTATAGGCGTTTTATATGGCAAAAGAGAAATACTAAATAAAATGAATCCTTTTATAATGGGTGGAGATATGATAGAATATGTTTATGAACAGGAAACTACATTTGCACCGCTTCCAAACAAATTTGAAGCAGGCACACAAAATATAGAAGGTGTTATAGGGCTAGATGCAGCAATAGATTATATAGAAAAAATAGGATATGATAAAATACAAGAAATTGAAAAGAATTTAACTTTATATGCAAGAAATAAGCTATCAAAATTAGATTTTATTGAATTATATTTAACACCAAACGAAGAGAATCATTCAAGTGTTATATCATTTAATATTAAAGGAGTACATCCACACGATGTTGCAAGTATATTAGATGGGGAAGGAGTATGTGTACGCTCACGGAAACCACTGCGCACAACCTCTTATGAGATATCTTGGAATAGATTCAACATGTAGAGCAAGTTTTTATTTCTACAATACAAAAGAAGATGTTGATAGGCTGATTACTGGATTAAACAAGGCTTATGACATGTTTAATAAATATATAAAATAGGGAGAAATATATATGAAAAAAAATATGAAAATAATACTTTCAGTAGTTATAATTTTAGTAGTTGCAATAATTACAATGACTTTTATTATTAATAAAGGAAAAAAATATTATACTATTGAAGAAATAACAGGGAAAAAATTTGAAGATATTAAAGATATTAAATATACAGAAGCATATGTTGAGGATAAAGATACATTCATAGATGAGTATAAAAATGCTAAATTTGAAATAACAAAAGAACATAAAGATAAAGAACCTCAACATCATGAAGTATATCTAATTCATTATTATGAATGTTATGATGAGAATAATAATGTTTTATTTACAGTGGAATATACTGATTATCCTGAAAATAAAATATATGAAATTTATGAAGGTGGAATTAGGTTTGATAGTGACATTGAACCAGTATATTATAAAAGAGTTAAATAGGAGATTAAAATGGAAGATTTAACAGAAGTATATAATGAACTTATAATGGAGCATAGTATGAATTCCTATAATAAAAAGGAATTAAAAAATGCAGATTATTCAGAAATGGGACATAATCCAAATTGTGGGGACGAGATAAAACTTCAAATGAAATTAGATGGAAATGTTATAAAAGATATGGCATTTGTAGGACACGGATGTGCAATATCTCAAGCTTCTACATCTATAATGATAGATACATTAAAAGGAAAAACACTAGATGAAGCAAAAGAAATTATAAAAACATTTATAGGAATGATAAAAAGAGAAATAACAGATGAAAAAGAACTTGAAAAACTAGAAGATGCAATTGCTTTTAAAAACGTATCAAATATGCCAGCAAGAGTAAAATGTGCTTTGCTTGCTTGGCACACAATAGAAAAAATGCTAGAAAAAAAGGATGAAAATAATGGAAAATAAAAGAGTACTAATAGGTATGAGTGGAGGTGTTGACAGTAGTGTAGCAGCTCTGCTTTTAAAAGAACAAGGATATGAAGTAATAGGAACAACATTAGAACTATTTGCAGGAAGCTCGTGTTGTAATACAAATACATATTTAGACGCAAAAAATGTATGTAATTCAATGGGCGTTCCACACTTTATATTTAATTACAAAGAAGAGTTTAAAAAACATGTAATTGATGATTTTATAAATTGCTATGCAAGCTCTAAAACACCAAATCCATGTATAGAATGCAATAAATATATGAAATTTGGATATATGTATGAAAAAGCAAAAGAATTAGGATGTAATTATATTGCAACAGGACATTATGCAAAAACAGAGTATAATAAAGAGTATGTAAGATGGGTACTTAAAAAATCAAATGCTGGAAAGAAAGATCAAAGTTATGTTTTATGGAATATTCCAAAAAATTTAATAGAACATGTTTTATTTCCACTTGCTGATTTTGAAAATAAAGAACAAATAAGAGAAATAGCAAGAAAGAATGATCTGAAAGTAGCAAACAAACCTGATAGTGAAGATATTTGCTTTATTCCTGATGGAAATTATAAAAGGTTTTTAGAGATTAATTCGGAGTTAAAACCTAAAAAAGGAAATATTGTAAATACAAAGGGAGAGATTTTAGGTAAGCATACAGGACTATATAATTATACAATTGGTCAAAGAAAAGGTCTTGGAATATCTAATTCTGTACCATTATTTGTTTTAGGATTTAATAAAGAAAAGAATGAAGTAATAGTAGGAGAAGAAAAAGAATTATATAAAAAAGAATTTATAATAGAAGAAGTAAACTTAATACTATTTGATAAAATTATAAAACCTATAAATGTAAATACAAAAACTAGATACTCAGCAAAAGAATTTGCTAGTACAATTTACCCTTTGGAAGATAATAAAATAAAAGTAGTTTTTGAAGAACCACAAAGAGCAATAACTCCAGGACAGTCAGCTGTATTTTATATAAATGATATTGTTGTTCGGTGGAGGGAAAATATGTAGTTATAAATAAACATAAAAAACATTAAAAAATAAAACAAAATCTAGTGTACAGTAAACTTTAAACAAAGGTAATGAAAATATTATATATTTATTTACTTTTCGGGCGTAAATGGATTATGCCCGTATATATAATCTATATTTTCAGTTTTAATAGTAACAAAAAAATAAAAAAAATTAAGAATTGCTATTGACAGATTTATCAAAATCTAGTATACTTACTCTTGTCACAAAAAATGGGCGCATAGCTCAGCTGGTAGAGCATCTGCCTTACAAGCAGGAGGTCATAGGTTCGAGCCCTATTGCGCCCACCATTTTTTTGGCCTGGTAGTTCAGTTGGTTAGAACGCTAGCCTGTCACGCTAGAGGTCGTCGGTTCGAGCCCGATCCAGGTCGCCATTTTTTTTAAATAAGCCTAGATAGCT
>CANQYS010000002.1 GCA_947628115.1 uncultured Clostridia bacterium
TAAATAATATAATTTAATAATTTTAGTTGTTATCAATCGGAAGGAAATCCGATTTACACAACATTTTCGATAGTCCCCAATATTGCATCTTACTTCTCATCAATTGGCTTTTTATTTAAAATCTAACATAATCAGGATCCATCATATCTGGAAATCCAATATAAACATCAAAGTTGCCATCTAATGTGTGACGTTTAATTATTGTATAATCATTATAATAATATTTATTAGTACCACCATCATTAAGTGAATCAACTTTTATTGTTTTATCTTCAAAAGCATCTTTATTTGCTTTTTCAATGATTTCTTCCATTGTAATTTTTTCTTCTAAAAGTGCTGTTCTTAAATCATATTCTACATTGTCTATTTTTATTGTTACATTTCCACCATAGGAAAAAATGTTATATGAATAATTGTTATTATCATGTGCTTTAATTATTGTTCTTGTTTCTAAATCATTTGTGCTATTAAAAATTAACTCAAATGGTCTTTCTTCACCTTTAAATACAATAAAATCTCCATTCATAAATACTTCTATTTCATTTGTTTTAATTTTTTGATATCCAAAATCTGTACCAAAATTTGACTCATCATCTTTTGTTGGTAAACTTCCTTTTTGGGTAGTAGAAGAAATATATCCATCCATATTACCACAACGCCCAGTAATTGTACTTTTCTCTCCTGTACTATAATAAATTCTTCCATCTATCATTACAGCATCTGGAATATCTCTTTTCTCATTTCTAGGTTCATTTTCATTTAAGTTATTATAGACTTCCATCCCTAATATTTTTATTCCAAGTCCATCTTGAAACCCTGCTTCTGATTCTATATCAAGTTTGTGATATTTCGTTATAGTATAAAGTAGTGCCTTAAACTCAATAGTTCCACCATCTTTTAATTTAAATGGGATTGGTACTAATAATATTAGTGCAACAATAATTACTATAAACAAAATTACTTTCTTTTTCATAATATCACCTTTTTCCCTATTTTTTTACTCTTTGTTTTTATATATTTTTAACATATCTTTAAAACTTAATTTCGTTCCATAATTTAATATTGCTGATGAATAAATTTTTACTGATATTTGTGCTACTAAAATAACGCTTAATACTAAAACTGCAACTGACAATACAATTTGAAAAGTTGTTGCTGTCCCCATAATTACTCTAAAAGGCATACTAAATGGTGATGAGATTGGTAAAATTGATGCTAAAACATTTATTTTGCTACTTGGATTTAGCATTGAAAAATATCCTAAATAAAATCCTGCTACTTCTATTATTGCAATTGGACTATTTGCAGAATTTACATCTTCTGGCTTGCTTACTGTAGAACCTGTTAATGCATATAATAGAGCAAAGAAAAAATAACCTAATATAAAATATACAACTATTAATATTCCAAGCATAGGCGTTATATTTGATACATCTAATATTCCATCTAATGCTCCTTTTGGCAAGAAAATTATGGCAGATATTACAGCTGTTATTCCTATTATTATTATTTGTATTAAACCAACTATACCTGCTCCTATTGTTTTACCCAATACTATTGTTCTTGGCTTTGTTGATGTTATTAGTGTTTCCATTATTCTTGAAGTTTTTTCTGTTGTAATTGAACTTGAAACCTGATAAGCGAAGAAATGTATTGCCATAAATAAAGCTAGTGACAATAACATTATTGCAAATTGATCTCCACTCGCAGGATTTTCATCCGTTTCAGTTACTTTTACTTCAAAAGTTGTATTTAAGTTCTGCAATTCCTCTGGGGTTAAATTCAATTTTGAAATTTGTACATTTGTGTATAACATATTAAATGCTTCTAATACCTCTTCTGGTATTTCTCCAAATGAAGCTACGCTTTCAACAGTATATTCTATTGTTACTCCTGTTTCATTTCTTAAAAATTTCAAACAACAATCATATTCTCCATTTTCTATTTTTTGCTTTATTTCTTCATTATTTAAATTGTTTGTTACAATATCAAATTTATATGCTGAATCCATTTGGTTTAAACTTTCTAATGTTCCTTCAAATATATTTTCGTTATCTACTAATAAAATTTTTGAATTCCAATCATTATCATCTGTTATTTTATTTAAAATATTTGGTATATTAAAACCAATTATTATTAATACCAAAATTATAATCATAGAAATTATAAATGATTTTCTTTTTAACATACTTTTTATAGTAAATTCTGCTACCGTTATTAAATCTTTCATTTGCTCGCACCTACTTTCTCTATAAATATATCATGCAAACTTGGTTTCTTTATCTCAAATTTATTAACATGTACATTGTTTTTTGCAAGCAAATTATATAATTCATAACCTTGCTCTTCACTATTTACTTTTATTTGATAATTATTTTCTTTTTCAAAAATTAATTCTAAGCCGGCATCTTTTATAATGTTTTTAATATCTTCACACACTTCAATTTCTAATTTATTAGCTTTATAACTATCTTTAATTTCCTTTAAATTACCTTGTAAAACAGTTTTTCCTTTATTTAATATAATTAGTTCTGTACAGAATTCCTCTATCGTTGACATTTGATGACTAGACATTATTATGTATTTTCCTTTATTTATAAGTTCTATCATTACACTCTTTAGTATTTCTGTATTTACAGGGTCTAGTCCACTAAAAGGTTCATCTAATACTATTAAATCTGGATTATGCATAACAGAAGTTATAAACTGAACTTTTTGTTGATTTCCTTTAGATAATTTTTCAGCTAACATGTATGTATATTCTTCTAATTCTAACCTTTTTAGCCAATATTTAATAGATTTATCTGCATCCTTAGTATTCATACCTTTCAATTTTGCAAAATAAATTAATTGATCATATATTTTTGTTTTTGGATATATTCCCCTCTCTTCTGGTAAATATCCAAAATTTATGTTTTTTCTTATAACTTGCTTTTTATTCCATGTAATATCTCCAGAGTCTTTTTTAATAATTCCTAGTATCATTCTTATACTTGTAGTTTTACCAGCGCCATTTGTACCAAGGAGACCAAATACGCCAGGTTTTTGCATACTAAATGAAATATTATCTACCGCAATTTTTGTACCATATGTTTTAGTTACATTTTTTACTTCTAAACCCATTACCACATCTCCAATCATATTATTTTAAATATATTATATAGATTTAAAATACATTTAGCAAGAATTTTTATAAATTTATGTTTTTTATAATTTATATCTATTTTTTCATAACCTTTATTAAAAGTTTAAAAGCTAAAAAATTTACACACTAATATTGGCAAGACCTAGCTTTATATAAATATACAAATTCAATTTATTCTAAGTTAGTGTTTGGATTTTGGAATTTGGATTTGAGTTTACATATGGAAAATTTTTAATATGTTCTCTGAAGAGCGGGCGGAAAGTCGCGTCCGCCCCTACATTTTTTTCTCTACTATTTTTATTTTCCGGAATGTTATTTTGAACATTGTACGAACTTTGTCGATTTAATGAAAATTTTTAAATTTTCATTAAATTTTTAAAAGCTAAAACATTATTTTTTGACAAATGAGCATTCATTTTCAAAAAATAATGTTTTAGCTTTATATTTACTTATATTTTATTGTAATGAATCTATTCTGCATATTCAATATTACCATGTAACCAATTTGCAAAATCATTATCAATATAAAAATCTGAATCAAAACTATTACATTCAAAAATCATACCTAGCCATTCTTTATACGTATCATTCTCGTCATTATATGTATCGCCTATTGAAACACCAACCACTGATCCAGAAATACCGTCACCCGAAAAATCAGGTGCTGAATCATCACCTTTACACCATTTTTTATCAATTAACTCATTACCATCATACTTATCAGCCCCACTCCATACATAACGATACAGATACCAACCCGATGAATCTGATTCCACAATCTCAGTATCACTAATAGAAAATGGAATTCCATAAATGAAAATACAATTTGAAAAAGTATTACATCCATCCGGATTCATAAATATAATTATCCAAAGTATGTTTAATTGATTATCTTGTACAACAACCTGCACATTTTTCATATCTTCAGGCTCAGTTTCTGGTAAATTATCAAATGTTACGTTTGTCCATTCATCTCCTACATGTATTCCATGATGTTCATTAACAGGTTCTTTAAATGCAGTTATACCCATTTCTTCTAACCAGTTTTGTTCTGTTTTACTTGTTACTTGATCATCTTTGTAATATAAAATTCCATTAGAAACAGTTAGTTTATCTTTATATTTTTCTTTTAAACTATTTGATATATCTAAGTCATCTAATGTAAACTTATATTCTTTTGGAATATTTCCACTATTTTCTGCAATTTCTATTGCCTTTTCTACTTCTGCTTGCTCTTGTATTTCACTAATTTCTGTTTGATATGTTGCTTTTTTTGCTTTTTCAAATAATCCTCCATCTAATGCTACATTTATTGTTACTCCTACTAGTATTAACATTACAATTATTGTAATTATTAGGGCTATTAATGTAATTCCTTTGGGGTCAGAAGTTAGTGTTTGGATTTTGGAATTCGGATTTGAGTTTGCCACTGGAGTATTTTTAGTATGTTCTCTGAAGAGCGGGCGGACAGGGCCGTCCGCCCCTACAGTGTTTGCAATAGCTTTATTATAAGTTTTTAATTTTAACATATGTGTTTTCTCCCTTCTTTTGTTTTTTTTACTTTTATTTTCTATTTATGTGTATTATAAGTTATATATTTTTCTTTGTCAATTAGATTTTCATTTTCTAATAAAGCAAAATTATATAAATTTTCTTTATTGATATTATCATATGCCTCTTTATTTTTTAATAGTTTTTATGTTTATTTATAAATATATATTTTTGTTATTCCTTCTTTGTTTATATTTTACATTTCTAATTTATGTTTTTTGCGGGCAGGCACAAGGCCTGCCCCTACAACGTTTGCAGTTATTTTAGTTTTTCGGAGTGTTATTTTGAACATTGTACGAACTTTGTCGATTTAATGAAAATTTTTAAATTTTCATTAAATTTTTAAAAGCTAAAACAATTATTTTTTGACAAATGAGCATTCATTTTCAAAAAATAATGTTTTAGCTTTATATATAAGTTATTACAGTAATAAACTTATTATTTATACTTTGTTTTAAAGTTTTTCAATATTTTAGTCAAATATAGGATATCCATCTTCTCCCATTTTCCAGTGTTTCCATCTTTCATTTGTTCCTATATTTTTATTTAAATTTTCTTCTATAAATTTCGAATTATCTTTTATTTCTATTGCTGTTATCCCCTCTGAGGTTGCTCCTATGCTATTTGACTTTGCTCGTTCATAATATGTGTTTTTTATATTTGTAACTGTATTTGTAGACTGATATTTTAATATAGTGCCTATAATCGCCTTGTCACTTTCTCCTGCATTATAACAATTTTCAATATTTAGTGTTATCTCTTTACATACATTTCCCTGAGTACCAACTAATCCTGCATCTTTAACCTTTCCTAAATTATAGCTATTAGCTATTGTTAATTCCAATACAGCACTCCAAGCAGCCCCAGAAAAATTGCCAACTAAACCACAATTACATTCTCCTACATTATAGCAGTTTAATAACTTGCATTCACCACCTCTAATGAAACTGATGATTCCGCTTGAAGCTCTCCCATAATTACCACAACTAACGACAGTTAAACTCGTATTGGTTCCTCCACCTACAATACCACCATCGCTAACATCTCCATAATTAATGCATCTTTCAACTTTACCTGAACTAGCAAAACCTATTATTCCTCCAGATGAAGCATATGCATAAGCTGCCCCAGTTCTAGTAATTGTCCCATAATTTTTACAATCTATTATTTCAACATTACACCAATCTACAATGCCACCAACCATGTTATATCCTGTTATATCTGCATAGTTTATACAATTGCTGATGTTTGGGTTTCCCTCCCCTGATGAAATTCCAGCTGCATGCCATGTATTGTTTATAATTGTTCCACTTATACGAAGGTTTTTTATATTTTTTCCTCCAATAAATAATGCTAAAGACTTATAGTTAATGTTATTATACATATAAATATTTTGTATTGTATTTTCTTTTCCATCAAATGTTCCCTTAAATCCATTAATTGGGAGAAATCCTATACACCCTTCTTCTGTTTTAGTCAATTCTGTTTTTATATCTTCTACTGTCCCATCTTTATTTAAGTCTCCATATTTTGTTTCTGTATAATCATTATATGAAAATATTGATTTGAAATCTAATGTTCTCGTTAATATTACATCTTTCCCTGAAAAATTATTTGATTTTAATCCTAAATCATTATTTCCGCCATTTGTCATTATTGAAAATGCCACTAGGTCCTCTATGCACGCTACTTGAAATGGTTTATCTTCACTTCCATCATATTTTCCACCTTTACTTATATCTCCTGCATATTCATCTACTACTCTTTCTATTGGTCCAGTTATATTTCCATATTCATCTACTTCAAATGAATTTTGGCTTGGACTTGTGTATGCTCCATTACTTCCTGTCCATCCTAAATCTTGCATAGTTTTATCTAATTGATCAAAATCTATTATTCCATCGTTATTCATTGATCCTACTACTGCTAAAAATAGTTGCTCTCTATCTACTTCTTTTTGTGTTTGTTCTGTGGCTGTTTTTGCTTTTTCAAAAAGTCTTCCATTTAATGCTATATTTATTGTCACTCCTACTAATATTAGCATTACTATTATTGTAATTATTAATGCTATTAATGTAATTCCTTTGAGGTCAGAATATAGTGTTTTGATTTTGGAATTTGGATTTGAGTTTGCCTCTGGAGCATTTTTAGTATGTTCTTCGAAGGTCGGGCGGACAGGGTCGTCCGCCCCTACATTTACAGTAGATTTTGTACTGATATTTTTTGTATGTGGGTAACCTAAGGGTGCGATCCCTACGGCATTTGCAATTGTCTTGTCATTTTTTTTTAATTTTGACATATGTTTCTATCCTTTCTTTCTTTTGTATTATTTACTTTTATTTTCCTTTTATGTGTATTATAAATTATATATTTTTTCTTTGTCAATTAGTTTTACACTTTTCTAAAATAACCTTTTTTAAATAAATTTCGTGTGGAATATTTGCGAAGCTTTGTTAAATAGTTTGAATTTTAAACAAATATAATTTAAAAACTTTCTTTTATTTTACCTTCTTTATATGCATTAAGTAATAATTTTAAATCATTAATTTCTTCTTGTATTTCTTTACCTACATCTGTATCTGCTACTCTTTTTCTTTCAGTTTCTGTAGCATTTACCATTATATCGTATTTTATATCTATTTCATCTCTTATTGCATCTGCTTTTGAATCAAATGGTTCATTAGCTGCAAGTATTAATCCATAAGAATTATATGTAAGTGTATATCCTGCTCTACCAGTTTGACCTCTATAGCTTTTTGCAAATCCTCCGATCAATTACCAAAAGCTTTCCATTTGCCTTTATTGGACTTTCTCCATCTTTTTCCTTTACTGGTATATGTCCATTTATTATATGTGAATTTTTTTCTTCTAATCCAAATTCTTTTAAAACTTTATTACATATTTCTTCTTTTTCAGCTAAATTATAATATGGATTTTTTACTTCTTTATGTGTTTCTTTTTCCGTTACAAAATATCTCTCGAATGTAGCAGCTTTGTCTTTTCCAAATAATGGTGATTTTGGTCCACACCATAAATACCACATAAAATCTATTGCATCTTTACTTTTATCTATTTGATCTTTTTCAGAATATGCCTTTCTTACTACTTTATCTATATAATCAAAATACTCTTTTCCAGAAAGTTGTCTCCCAAATATATCTACTTTGGAGAATTCACCATTTTCTTCCATTGGAACACATCCATGGAATAATAAATTTGAATTGAAGCATTTATATATTGATGACTTTGAATATATAAATGATATATGTCTATCTAATGTTTCACTATTTTTAAATGACTTTTGTAATCTGTCTATTATTTCTTCTTCTTCTTTTGTTAATTTATACGGATTTTTTGGATCTATTGTTGGGAAATTTATATCATTTAAGTGATATATATTTTCTCCAATTTTTATAGTTCCTTTTTCATAATCTATTTTATCTAATAAAAGTCTGCCTTGCATTTCATATTCTGGATGCTCTTTAATCATTTTTCCTTCTAGTTTAAACTGTATAATAGCTATTGCTTTGTGTATTTTTGCTATTGAAATTTCATCACTTCTTATATATTTATTATAATCATAAACCTTAGGCATAAATTTTTCGCAATCGTCATCTTTATATGTTTTTAAAGCAAATGTTGTAAGAGGTCTTATATTAATTCCATAACCCTCCTCTAACGTATTAATGTTATCATATCTACTGCATATTCTAATTACATTTGCTATACATGCTTTGTTTCCACATGCAGCACCCATCCATAATATATCGTGATTTCCAAGTTGTATGTCTAAACTATGGAATTTCATTAGTGTATTCATTACTTGCTTTGCATTTGGTCCACGATCAAATATATCTCCTATAACATGCAAATGATCTATTGCCATTCTTTTTATTAAATTAGATATTGCTACAATAAAATCATCCGCTCTATCTAATTCCACAATTGAACTTATAATTTGCTTATAATATGTTTCTTTATCTGGTCCACATCCTTGAAGATGTAATAATTCGTCTATTATATAATCAAATCCTTTTGGCATTGCTTTTCTAACCTTTGATCTTGTATATTTAGAACTAACCTCTCTTGCAACCTCTATTAATCTATAAAGAGTTATACTATACCATTCTTTTAAATCTGTTGTATTCTTTTTTATTAGTGCCAATTTTTCCTCTGGATAATAAATTAATGTGGCAAGAGCACTTCTATCATGTTCTGTTATTTGGTTACTAAATATATCTTCGATTTTGTTTTTTATAATACCTGAACCATTATTTAATATGTGAGAAAATGAGCAATATTCACCATGAATATCACTTAAAAACAACTCTGTTCCTTTTGGTAAATTAAGAATCGCCTGTAAATTTATTATTTCTTCAGCTACTTGTTCTATATTACTGTATTGTTTGCTGAGTATTTTTAAATGTCTTATTAAATTTTTATTTTCTTCCATATTCATACCTCATCTAAAATTATATATATTCATAACATAACAAAAGTAGACTTTTATAATTGTCTAAATTATTTTAATCGTCTTTAGTAACTATATGTATTTTGCTTCTATTTTTTAATGCATTTAATTCTTTTTCATATGGATTTTCTCCTGACATTCTTTTAAATATTTTTGGTATTTGTATATTCCATTTTGACCCCTGGCTTATTATCCTTGTTTCTTCTATATCTTTTACACTTGTTTTTACAAATTTTAATAAATTGTCACTATTAATTTCATAAGGCTTATATAAGTTTAAAAACTTAAATAGTTGATTATTTATATTTGAACCTTCTATAGATATTCTTATCTGCATAGCTAATCCATATATTGCGTTAAATTCATCTGGTGATAAACCTTTTTCTATTTTATCAAATTTTTCCAAAATTTCTTCAGATGATGGTAATCCATCAGACATATATACAATATGTCTTAAGACAGCTATTAATAACTCTTTTTTTTCTTCTTCAGTAGGTATTCTTATTTCTTCTCTAAAGTCATTCATTACATATATCACCAATTAAATCGTAATTTTTTATATCTGTTATTTTACAATCTACAAATTTTCCCAATATATTTTCTTTCGTATTTTTAATAATTACTATACCGTCTGTATCTGGTATATCCATATAAGTTCGTCCTATATAAAATTTATTATCAAATGTTATATTTTCAATTAAAACTTTATACTGTTTTCCTATAAGAGCCTTTAAATTTTCTTTTGAAATTTCTCTTGCAATGCCCATAATTTGATTATATCTCTTTTTTTTGGTATTATGATGTATTTGCTCTTTTAATCTTGCAGCAGGAGTTCCATCTTCCTTTGAATACATAAATACTCCTAATTTATTAAAATAGCCCTTTTTAACAAAGTCATATAATTTACCAAAGTCTTCTTCTGTTTCTCCAGGAAATCCAACAATAAGCGAAGTTCTTAAAATTGCATTAGGTATTTTACTTTTAATTTTTTTTATTAATTCTTCTATTTTCATTCCAGTTGTTTTTCTATTCATTCTCTTTAAAACGGTATCTGAAATGTGTTGAATTGGTATATCAAAATAATTGCAAATTTTATCATTATTTTTAACTGTTTCTATTAGTTCATCTGTTATACTTTCTGGATATGCATATAAAAATCTAATCCATTCAAATCCATCTATTTTACATAGTTCATTCAGTAGTTCACTTAATTTAGGTTTTCCATATAAATCTTCTCCGTATTTAGTTGTATCTTGTGCTATTACTATAAGCTCTTTTATACCTTGACTGCTTAATTTTTTTGCTTCTTTTAAAATATCCTCCATAGGTCTGCTTATATACGGACCCCTTATATATGGTATAGAACAATATGTACATTTATTGCTACATCCTTCTGCAATTTTTAGATATGCTGTATTTGTTCCAGTACTAATAACTCTATCCATGTATTCTAAATTAGTACAATTATTATTTATTTTGTTATTTAATAAATTAGATATTTTATCCCAAAATTTATTGTATTCATCTATAGTAATAAATAAATCAACTTCAGGTATTGCTTTTTCTAATTCACTTTTATATCTTTGTACCAGACATCCCATAGCAACTATATACTTGCAATTTCCATTTTTTTTGTACTGTGCCATTTCTAATATTGTATCAATTGCTTCTTGCTTCGCTGATTCTATAAATCCACAAGTATTTATTACAATTATTTCTGCTTTTTCAACATCATTTACAATTTCAAATTTATTGTTTTTAAACAATCCAATTGCCATTTCTGTATCTATTAAATTTTTAGAACACCCTAATGACACAAATCCTACTTTCATATTTTACCTCGTTATTTAATAATCATCATTGTTACACATATTTTTTCTTGTCATTTCTAGTAAATTTAATTTTGTAAATCCAAGTACTTGTGATTTACTTCTATCTTTTCTTAAACTATCTGATAATAAATTTACAATTTCTTTTTTATTTTCCTCAGTTTGCATATCAATATAATCTATTATTATTATTCCACCAATATCTCTTAATCTTAATTGTTTTGCAATTTCTATAGTTGCTTCTTTATTTACTTTAAAAACAGTTTGTTCTAAGTCTTTATTTCCTGTATATTTACCTGTATTAACATCAATTGCAGTTAAAGCTTCTGTTCTATCTATTGTAATAAATCCTCCACATTTTAGCCATATTTTTCTGTTACTTAATTTTTCTAATTGACTTTTTAATGAATACGTTTCTAATAAATTTTCGTTTTCCCTTAATTCTAATTTTATATTGCTGTCCACATTCATATTTTTTAATATATCTTCCACATCTTTATATGTTTTTTTGTCATTAACTACAACCTTATTTAAATTTTGATCTACTACGTCTATTAGCGTGCGTCTAAGTAATGCTTTATTATCATATATTAATTTTGGTCCATTTAATTTATGTTCATCATAATTTTTCTTTATTATTTTCCATTTTTTTATAAGAGAAACTATGTCTTGTTTTAAAATTTCTTCTTTTATACCTTTGCTTGATGTTCTTATAATTGCTCCTGTTTCATTTGGTAATATACTTTTTGCAATATTTATTAATCTATTTCTTTCTTCTTCATCTTCTATTTTTTGTGATACGGTAATAAAATTGGAATTAGGCATAAAAACAACGTATCTTCCTGGTAAATTTATATGTGTAGACACCCTAGCACCTTTACTTTCTGTTCCATCTCTTTTTACTTGTACTAATATTTTCATTCCTATTTTTACAATATCTTTTATACTACAATTATCAATTTTACTATACACATTTGTTTTAGTTTCATCTTCTTTTGGCAATAAATCTTTTAACCTTATAAATGTATTTCTTTTATCTCCTATATCTATAAATGCAGATTGCATACCTTGCAATACATTTTGTACTTTTCCACAATATATATTTCCTTCTAATCTTTGATGGTTTTCATGTTCTTCATGTTTTTCTATTAAAATACCATTTTCTACTAACATTATATTTTTTTTACTTAATTCTTTATTTATTATAAGTTCTAACATATATGTCTCCTTTAATTGAATTTGTTCATTGCAATATCAATTCCATTTTGTAAAATTTCTATTACACTCTGGGCTGCTTTTTCTACCGATTTATTAAGTATTTCTTTTTCTCTTTTTGGAATAGCTCCAATTACGTAATTTATGATATCTTCTTTATTTTCCGGAGTTCCTATTCCAATTCTTACTCTAATAAAATCCTCTGTTTTCAGATTTTCTATAACAGATTTCATTCCATTATGAGTTCCACTACTTCCTTTTGGTTTTAGTCTTATATCTCCTAATTTTAAATCTATATCATCATATATTACTATAATATTTTTATTAGAAATTTTATAAAATTTTTTAAACTGTATTATGCTTTCACCACTCAAATTCATATATGTTTGGGGCTTTATTAAAATTACTTTTTTATTATTTATCTCTCCCATTCCATATAAAGCATTGAATTTAGATTTTAATACTTTTATACCTGTAATATTTGTTATTTTATTAATTACATCAAAACCCATATTATGCCTTGTATTTGAGTAATCTTTCTCAGGGTTTCCAAGTCCTGCTATTAAATACATAATTCTTCTCCAATTTTATAATTAATTAAAAGTATCTGGATTCATATCAGAACCAGCAAAAAATTCCATATTATTTATTATATCCATATCTTCTTTTGTTATTGTAAAATCAAATAAGTCTAGATTTTGTTTCATTCTTTCTACATTTTCTGACTTAGGAAGTGGTATTACATCGTTTTGCAAACACCATTTTAAACAAAGTTGTGCTACAGATTTATTATATTTTTTAGCAATATTTACTAAAGTTTCATTATTTAACATTTTTCCTTTTCCTAAAGGCGCCCAAGCTTCTATAACTATGTTGTTTCTTTTGCAGAAATCTATGGTTTCTTTTCTTATTAAACCTGGATGAAATTCTATTTGATTAATACTTGGAACAACATTACAATTGTTTAATATTATTTCTAAATGATGTTTTAAAAAATTAGATACTCCAATTGCTTTTGCTTTTCCTTCTTTATATATTCTTTCTAAAGCTTTCCATGTATCTATATTTAATTGCTCATCTCCATTTTTTGGCCAATGAATTAAGAATAAATCTACATATTCCAAATCTAGTCTTTTTAACGAATTTTCAAAGGATCTTAGTGTATTATCATATCCCATAGAATCTTTCCATACTTTGCTTGTTATAAATAAGTCCTCTCTTTTAACATTACTTTGTCTTATAGCTTTACCTATTTCTACTTCATTTTCATATGCAGATGCTGTATCTATATGTCTATATCCTACATTTATAGCCATTTTTATAACTTTAATACATTCATCTCCTGTTACTAACGAAGTCCCAAATCCTATACTTGGTATATAAACTCCATTATTTAATTTTATGCTCTCCTTACTATACGACATTCTACTCCCTCCTATTTTTTTATCTCATCATATATATTTAATAATTTATCCATTAATATTTCTTGTGAATAGTTATTTTTTGCATAATTTTGCAAATACTCTTTATTAAATTTTCTTTCCCCATTCAATACTTTATTTATTTCTTCTGCCAATTGATTTACATTATCTTTTTCTACTAATATCCCAACATCTTTTGTTACAAAATCAGGAATTCCTCCTTGATTAGTACATATAACTGGAGTTCCACATGCTATTGCTTCTAGTGCTACAAGTCCAAATGCCTCTTCTCTTGAAGGAACTACACATACATTAGAAGCACTGTACATTTTTCTTAAAGATTCTTGATCTTGATTACCTACGAAAACTATGTTTTTTAATTCTAATTCTTCTTTTAACCTATTCAGAAATTCATACTCGCTTCCATATCCTGCTATAATTGTTAAAACATTATCCTTCTCGTAAATTTTAGCACTTTTTAGCAGTATATCTACACCCTTATTTTTTGCTAATCTTCCTGCAAAGCAAACAATTTTATTATATTTTTTATTTATATTAAAAGATTGCAAAAGCTCTTCTTTGCTATAATTTTCTCTATAAAACAAATTTGGATTATATCCATTAGGTATAACAGTTATTTTATTTTCATGTTTATTATATATCCTACTAAGTTCTTTTTGACTATGATTTGAAATTGCTATTATTTTTTTGCAACCATCAGCAGCTTTAAAAGCATAATTATGATATCTATTACTTTCATTATAACCCATTATATCTGATCCATGACATGTAATTACAACTGGTATGTTATATTCTACTGCAACACTTGATGCTATCCATATATGTCCGAGAATGAATAATATCTGGCTTAAAATTTTGTATTTCTTCTTGTATTGCTTCTCTAAAAGATTGTTCATATTGCTCTATCTGTTTATCTGTTGCATTAGAAAACAATAAATCACTTCTTGGGTGCGGATCAAAACATAAAAAATTAAAATCTAATTGTCCTTTTATTACTTCCTCTCTTTTAAAAAATATAGGATGAATCTTAACATTATCAATATGAGATATTTTGGTAGTATTTTCAGGCATAATAATACAAACTTTATGCCCTCTCTTTTCTAAACTTCTTGCAATATTAGTTACATATACACCGCTTCCTGATCCCAATAATGGAAAATGATTTATTAATAATACATTCATTTTTTACCTCACATATATTGTACTTATATTCTATTTCAGCATTATTAATATATCATATTTTCTAACTTTTGACAATATCTCTTAATGAAACGTATGAGTTTTTTTGGTTGGGGTTTTCCTTAGATTTCAATATTTTTAGCACTTGTATATTAATTTGATTTAACTTTCTTCGATTTTAACTATATTTAGTTTATTATTTCTTTGTATAAATTGCAACTCAAATAAGCCAAAATTTATACTTTTTGACCTTAATTTATTAGCATTAGTTCACTGCATTTTTTATCTCTTAATAAATCTATTACATATTGTTTTGTGCTACCTGTAAAATTACTTGCTACTTCATATTTTCCTGCATATATCATCTTTTCTTGTTTTACTTTCTTTACTTTGATTGGTTCTGCTATTCTTTGGGCTAATTCTTCTTTTATTTTTTCTTCTGCTCTATGGCTTAATATATCTTCTAATGTTTCATTCATTCTGCTCATTATTACTTTTAATATTGCTTCTGCTCCTTCTGGACACCAGCTTGTTCTATTTTTCTTCATTCTATCTCTACATACACAGTACATATGGCTTTCTTCTGACCCTAGTGATGGCATTTCTTGCTCTATTTCTTTTAATTGTTCCTCTTTATATCCTAATTTATATTGGTATCTTTTTATTCCTTCTTTATTATTTCTTAAATATTCTTCTAATTCTTCAACTTTTTTTATTTCTTCGTCTTTTTTATCTGCTTCTAATTCTACTTTGTAATTATATATTAAACTAAATATATCTTCTGGTTTTTCCGTATATACTATTTGCTGCATTCGTTTTAAATATTCTTCATTACTTACTGCAATATATATTTTCTTTTGTATATGTGCCATGTCTAATTGGAATATTTCTTTTGCTCCTTCTACAATGTTTCCTGTCCAGTCTGCTCCATCTCCATTTATGATTATATTTCTTATTTTATATTCTTTATATTTTGTGCCTATTGTTGCATCTTCTATTCTCTTAAGTTCCTTTGCTGCTGATATCGTTCCTACTATCGTTTTATTTTTTAATTTGAAATCGTTTGCATATCTTGGTTTCTTTCCTTCATGTATTACCGCTATTTTAATTTCTATACCATGTTTCTTTTTCTTTGTTTTATTCCTCTTAAATTTCTTTATTTTTGCCTTCTTTTTGCCTTTATGGTGCTTAGCTTTTTGTTTCTTTATATATATTCCATCATGCTCACAAAATATATATTCTGTATCTTTACTTCCTTCAATTTTTCCTTCTTCATAAAGTTTTATTTTTTCTTCTTCTATATTTTTTATTCTTTTCCCTAGTTTCAAAACTATATTTCTTACTGCTGTATGTGATATTGTATTTTCTGTATCTTCTGATATTGTTTTTGCTGTTTCTCTATATGACTTCTTTGTTATTTCCCTTGCAACCATTTCAACTATACTTTGTGAATACAATCCAAAGTCATTTATTTGAAGAAATTCATCTAAAAGATATATACATTTTGTTTCTCCATCTATTACCATTTTATATCTTCTTCTTGTTATTGGTATTTCTCCTAATTTTGTTTTTATTGTTGTTGGTTGAAAATCTTTTGGACTAAATACTTCTTTATCTCTGTAGTCTAGTATTAATTTATCTAACGTTCTTAATTCATATTGAATTATTTCTCTTCCTAATTTCATCATTTCTTTAAAAGTTTTTTCTTCTAAACTCTTGAAATTAATCTTTTCATCTGTTATCATTTTCATAAACAAAAGCACCTCGTATTCTTTTTTTGTTTTCGCTAAACAAATTATATACTTAGTGCTTTTGTTTTTCTATATTTTTTTAAAATCTTTTTTATTTTTTCCCCAGAATATTTAACTCATATTAATGAAACAAGAAAAAGACTGCACTTTAAATATGCAATCTTTTAATAATATTTTTACTAATCTTCTTTTATATCTTTTAATAATTCTAATTGAGAAATTAAAAGTGATTCCATTTTTGCTTTATATACATCAAATTGTTTTTTTAAATCTTCTATTTCTTTTTCTTTTGCAACTATCTGTGCATTTAGTTCATCTACAGAAGTTTTTGCTTGATATTCTGCATCTTTTACAATTTGTTCTGCTTGCTGCTTTGCAACTGCTGTTATTTCATCAGCTGTTTTTTGTGCCATAATTAATGTATTTTGCAAAGTACTTTCTATATTTTTGTATTTTCCAACATTACTATCTAATTCTTCTCTTTGTGATTTTAGTTCAGCATTTTCTTTATATATTTTTCCGTATTCTAATGTTAGTTCATCTAAAAAGTCATCTACCTCATTTACATTATATCCTCCTATTTTTTGCTTTGCAAATCTTTTATTTTCTATGTCTAATGGTGTAATCATAATTTTCCTCCTATTACATAATAGGGCATATGTAAATGCCCTATTCTCTTATTATTAGTTATTTCTAAGCCATGAAACAGAAAGTTTGCTTTTTATTTCTTCTCTTGCTAAATCACTTGCTATTTCATAATTTACTGGTGCAACTAAAAATATTGCATTTGATACCTTTTGAATATGTCCATCTAATGCATGAACAGCTCCACTAATAAAGTCTACTATTCTTCTTGCAACATCTTTATTTACATATTCTAAATTTACTATTATTGATTTTCTTTCTTTTAAATAATTGCAAATTTCTTCTGATTGTTCAAAACTTGTAGGTTGAGTAATAACCATCCTAACTTGCTGTGGTTGTGGCATGCTAACCACTTTGTTTTTTCTTCCGAAAAAACCCTTTTCTTCTGGTTCTTCTTCTTGTTCTATTTCCTTTTCATAATTATATGTATATACATCTTCATTTTCATTTTCAACAGATTCTTCTTCTGCTCCTGTATCTACACCTAAAAAATCCCAAATTTTATTCATAACTGCTCCTGCCATTAAAATAACCCCCTAAATTATTTCTCATTTGTATTTTACTAGTAATAGTATCTATCTTTTTTATCTTATTGTCAATAGTTTTTTTGTTTGTAATGTAATCTTAATATCTCCGTAACATTATTGTAATATTCTTTTAGTCTATTACGTCTTTAAGTTCTGGATTTATTATAATTTCATCATATATAGATATTTTTTTCATATTATTAATTTCACTTTGCTCATACCCCATACTACTTAGTTCTTTAGTACTATAATTATCTACAATACAATAGTTATCACTTTCTTTTAAAGTTTTAACCAATATTTTACTGTAATATCCACCTCTATTTCTTACAACATAACTTAGACCATTATCATAAATTATGGCAGATTTTGGAATTTTAAGTCCTTCGTACTTCCACCATATTACATCAAATGAAATTTTTCGATAGTCTGTTAATTTTTCTACACAATCACTTATCTTAAAAACAACCAAAATTGATTTATCTTCTTGCTTGCTTAAGTATTCTATTGTTGCTTTTATTTCATCTTGTGTTGATAGTCTTAATGTAACTTTATCTCCTATATTTGCTTCTTTTGCCTTTTCTGAATCCATTACTGCAGCAATATAGCATTCATAATTATTTATTACTTTTCCCATCTGATTACTAGTTGCAATTATTTGTCCAGTTTTTAATTCTAAATTTTCTAGAAAATTTTTACTTAATGTATCAAATTTATTAGGTGTTAGAATATCTTCATAATTATCTACCCTATATGAAACAATTCCACTCATAGGGGCATTTATATATTCTGAATTTGATTTTAACTCTGTTTGGTATTTTTCTCTTTCTTGAATCAATCCATTAATATATGAACCTGCTTTACTTAAATCTCCAGCTATCTTTGATTTTTTCGTTATATATGTATTTATATCTTTTTTATTTTCAGAAATTTCTTGTATATTATTCTTTAATTTTAGTCCGTCTATTTCACTTTCAATTTGTTTATCTATAGCTTCTATATCTCTTGGAAGTAAATCTGTTTGTCCAAGCATTGCTTCCTGTATTTTATTATTTAATTCATCTATTTTTGTTTTTAAATCTTCTTCATTATTACCATAATATCTAAATATAGGATCTCCATTAGCAACTTTCTCTCCTTCAGCTTTTACTTGATACATACCATTTTCATAATTATTACCTTTGGCAACTTTTTCATCTCTTATTACATACCCAATTACACTTTCTTCCGCAGATATGACTCCATTTTCTATATTTACAACATCTGTTGGAACTAATATTAATGTAACTAATTTATATAAAATATATATTACAAGACTAAATGTTAGTAATAATAATATAATAGCAAATAATTTATTTTTTTTATTTGTTGTATTTTTGTTTTTTTTCGCAAACAATTATTATACCTCCTAAAAATATATTTTAATTTACTCAATAGCTTGTAATATTATATCTATATTTTTTTCTATTTTATCTTGACCATTTATCCAATATGTATCTTTATTTTTTTTAAACCAAGTTATTTGCCTTTTTGCATATCTTCTGGTTTCCATTTTTATTTTTTCTATCATTTCTTCTTTACTAATATCCCCATTTAAGTATTGGGCTACTTCCTTATAACCGAAGGCCTTGCATTGCAGTAGGAAATTCTTTATATTTTTTTAAAATATATTTAACTTCTTCTATTAAACCTTTTTCTATCATAATATCTACTCTTTTATTTATTCTATCATATAGAATATCTCTTTCCATATTAATTGCAAAGACTTTATATTCATATTTAGGCTCTATTTTCCTAGATTCTATATTTTGCTGTGTTTTAGTTTTACCTGTCTTATGATAAATTTCTAATACTCTTATAATTCTTTTTTTATCATTTTTACTTATTTTTTTCATTGCTTCTGGGTCAATTTTTAACGCCTGATTATATAATTTTTCTAATCCCTCTTTCTCTGCTATTGTGTTTAAATTATTTCTGTATTCTTCATCTATTTTTTCTTCATTAAATTTTATACCATATATAAGTGAATCAATATATAATCCTGTTCCTCCACATATTATTGGAGTTTTACCTTTTTTTAATATTTCTTCTATGTATTTTTCGCTATGTTTTTTATATGTAGATACACTGTATCTTTCATTAGGCATAACAACATCTATCATATAATGTTTTATGCCTTCCATTTCTTTCTTAGTTATTTTTGCTGTTCCAATATTCATGTCCTTATATATTTGCATAGAATCTGCAGATATAATTTCTCCATTTACTTTTTTTGCAAGATTAACCGCAAGTTTAGATTTTCCAGATGCAGTTGGACCAGCAATAACAATTACTTTTGGTTTATCCATTTTTATTCCTCATTTATAATGTGTTATTCTTTAAAAATTGTAGTTTGTATAATTGAATTTATTGCAAAAGTTGTAGGGGCAGATTCCATATCTGCACGAAATTGTCTGCTTTTCGGGCGGAAATTGATTCCCCCTACACAAAATTCTAAATTCCAAATGACAAACACAATTAAACAAACTATGATTTATATCTATTTTCTATTAAATTTACGTTCGATCTCATATTTGCTCATCTTTATAGCGGTTGGTCTTCCATGTGGGCATGTAAATGGATTTTGTAGCACTAATAATTGTCTCATTAAATTATCTACTTCTTCTTTATTTAAATTCATATTAGCTTTTACAGCTGCCTTGCATGCAATTGTACTTATAAACTTATCTTCTTTTTCCTGAATAGCAGTTATAGCAACTGTATTTATTTCATCTAAAAGTTCCAAAAATAGTTCCTTTGTATCTAATTCCATACACATAGATGGAACTCCAATTAACCTTATAGTCTTTTCCCCAAATTCCTCAAATACGAAACCTGCTTTTTTAAAAATCTCTGTATTTTCTTTAACTATATCTTTTTCTTTATGTGACAAATTAATAATGTCTGGTAATAACATTATTTGAGAATCTTTTTCTCCTTCACTATAAAAATTTTTTTTAACTTTTTCATACATAACTCTCTCGTGAGCAGCATGTTGGTCTATTATATATATTTCATCTTTTATTTCTATAACAATATATGTAGAAAAAAGTGCTCCTATATATTTATAATTAGGAATAGATTTATAGTTTTCACTTTGTTCAAACACAGAAATGTTTTCTGCTGTTTTTAAAGTAACATTAGGTGTTTTGTCAATATCTTCTTTCTCTATTTCTGGAAGTTTTCCAAATGTTTTTACGTACATCTCATCAAAACTATTTTTGTTATCTATTTCTACACCTTTATCCATACTTTTTTGTAAGTTTAATATTTTATTTATTTTATCAACTTGCTCTTCAGTTGGAATTTTATAATCTTCCTTTAATACATCCTCTTTTTCTTCTGTATTGCTCTTTTTATTAAATAGTTCTTGTATAGTATTTACTTCAGAATTTTCTATAAAATTATCAGTTTCTGTTTCATCTTTTTTCTTAAACATGTTAATAAAACTTGGCACTTTTATTGTTTGAGTTTTAAATTTTTCTTCATAGTTTTCTTTTACTATATCTGTACTACTCTTTTGTTCTTTATTATTTTCTATATTTAAAATTATATCTTCTTTTTTTTCTTCTATTTGCTTCTCAGAATCTTTTATTAATTCTTCTTTTAATAAGCTTTCTTTAATAGCGTGATAGACTGCTTTAAAAACTTTTTGTTCTTCAGACCATCTTATTTCCAATTTTGTTGGATGAACATTTACATCTATTTTTTTAGGTTCTATTTCAACATCTAAAACAAGAAAACCATATTTACCTATTGTAAGTAATCCTTTAAATGCTTGTTCTACAGCCGACGACAATGTTTTGTCTTTTATATATCTTTTATTTACAAAAAATTGTTGATAACTTCTATTACTACGCGCTATTTCAGGTTTTCCAACTACTCCTTCAATTTTTATATCTTCATATTGATAATTAACATCTATAACTGATTCTGCTACTTCTTTTCCGTATATACTATAAATTACATTTTTTAAATCCCCACTTCCTGTTGTTTGTATAATAGTTTTACTTCCATTTATTAATTTAATAGAAATATTTGGATTAGCTAGTGCAATTCTTGTAACTGCATCTTCTATATAACCAGCTTCTGTAAAGTCCTTTTTTAAAAATTTATATCTTACTGGTGTATTAAAAAACAAATTACTTACAGTTATAGTTGTTCCAATTTGTGAAGCAGTTTCTTCACATTCTAAAACCTTTCCACCTTCTACTAAGATTCTATTTCCCGTACTCTCATTTTCTATTCTGGACACCATTTCTACTCTTGCAATTGAGGCTATACTTGCTAACGCCTCTCCTCTAAAGCCCATGGATTTCACAGTTTCCAGATCGTCTGCTACTCTTATTTTACTGGTAGCATGTCTTTCAAATGCAAATTCCATATCATCTTTTGCTATTCCGACATCCGTTATCTATAATTCTTATTTTACTAATTCCACCATTTTGTATTTCTACTGTTATTTTATCTGCACCTGCGTCTATAGAATTTTCTACTAGTTCTTTAACAACTGATGCCGGTCTTTCTATAACTTCTCCGAGCTGCAATTTTATTAATTGTTAGTTCATCTAATAATACAATTTTACCCAATTTTATTTCCCCCTTAAAATTAAATAAATTGTATCATAATTGTTATAGTTTTACAATATAAAATTATCTTTAAAAAATCCTTAATTTAAAAATGTTTTATTACAGTTCAATAATTAAATATTTATTTTTAGTTTGATTTTGTATGATGAATTTTTCCATTTAATTCAGTTCCTTTTAAATAGTATACTTCTAAATTATTATTTACCAAATAAATATCGTCTTTATCTCCATCTATCTTACTACCATAGTTTAAAGTAATATTTTCTAACTTACTTAAATCTATCTCATAATAATCATTGTATTTTTGTTCTAAAGTAGGTATTTCTCTATATTTATTGTAATATACCAATAGTTTATCTTCTAACAGTGTAATATCTGCAATCATGTTATTGTATGGGGCTACATTGTTTGAAACATCTATACCATTAATAATAACAGCTGATAATATAAGTAATATTATAACTGTTATTATTACAGATACCATCGTTATACCTTTATTTGAATTTAAATTTACTATTATCATTTGTTCTCTCCTATTTAAATACTACTTTTATTTTTACATTTTATTTTTTAAATGTCAATACATTTATTAGTATTTTGCACTACATTATATAATCTTTTTTTTATACTATATCTTTTATTTTCTTTTAATACCATAATCCATAAATATATTAATATAAATAATATTGCAAAATTTTTTAAGTAAAGTATTAATATGCTAGATACTGCCGTTAAGCAAATTATAAGAATATTAGAAACTTTATTTATAATCTCGTCTGCTTCTATTTCTGTTTTTTTAATTTTTACAATTCCTCTTAAAATTCGTCCACCATCTAATGGATATAATGGAATTAAATTAAAAATTGCAATTATAGTATTAGAATATATTATCATTTGCT
The DNA here is from genome assembly GCA_947628115.1 of uncultured Clostridia bacterium. GTDB lineage: Bacteria > Bacillota > Clostridia > TANB77 > CAG-508 > CAG-452. Next base: position 23,284 of record CANQYS010000002.1, read on the forward strand.
TTATATTTTCATTTATATTTAAAATCATAACTATAATTATTATTATAAAATTAACAAATGGTCCTGCAAATGCAAGCATAATCTTTTTTATCTCTATTAATTTTTTGTATCCATATGTTTCAAATGTAATACTTATTCCAAATGGCATTAAATTTAAAGCTTTAGGTTTTAGTTTAAGTATTATTCCTGCTACCATATGACCTAGTTCATGGATAAAAGCAAACAGCATTATCCATGCATATATTTCAATTTGATGTGTTAATGCAAATATTACTATAAATAAGAATATTTGTAAATTCACTTTTATATGCAATTATATCACTTTCCTTTAATTACCCAAAATTTAATATTAAATCTGGATTTACATACCTATTATCCTTTCTTATTTCAAAATGTAGATGAGGTCCTGTTGCATTTCCTGTAGATCCTACCTCTCCTAATTGTTGTCCCTGAGTAATTTTTTCACCTTCTTTTACATATATTGTTTTGCAGTGTGCATATACTGTCATTACATTATCATTTATAACTTTTATGTGATTTCCTAAATCTCCGTTTACTTGATACTTCTTGTACTGTTCCTTCCATTGCTGCTATAAATATTGTTCCTTCATTTACAGCTATATCTATTCCTGTATGATTTTTAGGTACTGTTGGGGTTTCTGGATCTCTTAAACCATATCTTGAAGTTATAGTACCTTTTAACGGAATAATTAAAGATTTTGTTTCTAGTATATCTTTTGCATCTTGTTCCATTTGTGTAAGTGTAACTGTTTGTTCTTGATTTACTTCAACATTTTCTCCACCTATATTTTCATTTGTTGATACATTTTCTTCTTGAATATTTTCTTCATCTACATTATTGTTTTCATTATTTTGTTCTTCTAAAATATTGCTCTGTCCGTCTTCATTAAAATTTATCTGAGTACTTAAAAACGAGTTTAAATATTCCTTTCCTTTATTATATAAATTCGGAATGTTTATATCATACGATAATATTTCATTTGTCTTATTTATTACATCTTCTGAGAAAAAATAGTTTGTATTTTCAATCATATAAAATATTACATATATTAACAGACAAATTATAATTTGAAGGAACATTTTTTTTAACATTCCAAAATCTTTTTTACTTTCTGAAACATTTACTCTTGCAGAATTTCTATTATTGTCTTGTAATTTTCTTCTATAATATATTTCTTCTGCCCTTCTTATTTTTTCTTCAGGGCTTAAGGTTCTTTCCAATAAAAAACACCTCTTCCTTTGTAATATACTTTTCTAAAGTATATTCAAAAGAAAAGATGTATAGAACATATTAAATAAATAAATTGGAGTTTATGTTCGGGGAATTCTAGGGACTGTCCTTTAAAAATCACCAATTTTGGGGATTTTTAGGACTGTCCTGAATTCACCGAAAACCAAACAAACTAAAATTTATCTAATTAAAAAACTCATAAACAATAACATACTCAAAAATATTGATATTGCTTTTAATCTTTTATATTTATTTTCTATCTTTTTATTTGCTTTAAATTTACCTTTCTTGTCATTTTCTATCTTTGATAAATAATTACTAATTATCATTTCTGCTTCGTTTATTATATATTTTTTAGGATTCTGTTGTTTTTGATCTTTTATTTTTCTGTTTTCCTTTTTATTTTCGGCTAAATCTAGTTTTTTTAATTTTACATTAGGTTTTAATATTACAATTGCCTCTTCCACTATATTAGATGGCAAGTCTTTAAGTATTACCATATTTTTCATATTATCACTATTCATTTGTATCCTCCTAAAAGAAATGTATATATAAATTTTTTCCATTTTTTCTAGGTTTATACATTTATTACATTATATATTCCCTGTGCTACTATGTCTGCCATATTCATTATTATATGTAATGGTGTATTCTGTAATAATTTGAAATTATATTTAGGATTTTTTAAGTCTCTTGATACTATACCTTTAATACTCATATTTCCTACATAAATGTTTTTTCTATTTAGTCCACTACCTACATTCATACCAGATTTTGAAACAATAATCTTTCCTATATTACTTTTATTAGATAAAGCTGCATCTATTGCTATTAAAAATGGTGTTTCATATGTATTTTTTATATCATCTATTATTTTGTTTATATTATATGTACAAAGTATATTTTCTAAACTTCCAATTACCTCAATATTTTCTTCTTTTCTAAATAAATATTTTAGTTTATATCCAACTAATGGTCCAAAGCTATCTCCTGTAATTCTGTCTGTTCCAATACATAAAAAAATTAGTTTTGAAATTTCTAAATCTCTTATTTTTTCTCTTAGTATAATGCTAAAATCTTGTATAAAATTGTAATACATTTCTTCCTTATAATTCACTTTTGCTCCCTATATATAATTATATATTTAATTCTATGTTACATTGTTTTAATTATTCTTTTTACTTGGAGCAATTATTATATTTATATTTTTTGCTTTACTATATTTTTTTATTATATCTCCAGAAAAGCCTGCCACTTCATTTGAAATAACTATTGTGTTATATTTTTCTTCTATAAGTTCTTTAATTTTTTCGTCCGTTTTATCTAAATCGTCTATTTCATATACATCCATTCCTAAACCTTTAAATAACTTAAAGCTCTTATTATCTTTAGAAGACTTAAGCCATGATATTTCCATTTTTATCACCAATTTTATTTTTCCTATATTTAATAATTTTATTCTTGTTCTTTTGGCAATTCTTATGTTTTACCATTTCCATATTCCTTCAATGTGAATATATCTAATATCTTGAAAATTGTATGAAGATACTCTTCTATTGTATGAATCATAAGTATGCGATGCTGTATATATGTTATCTAAAGTTTTAATATTTCCAATATTTACAATAAGTAAAGTATGTGAAAATTTTATTCCATCAAAACTTAATTGAATTAAATCTCCAATTTCAAGTTGATCTATTTTTGTTTCTTTTCCTCTTGGTCCTATTCCTTTATTGTTTATTAAAAATTTATATAAATATTCTACACCAGACCATGAAGGAGTTCTATCTTTTATTGAGTTATAATACCAACCTGTGTTTTTAGTATAATTCATAACTCCGCTTCCTGCATATATACATTGAGATATAAAACTTGTGCAATCTCCTCCAATACTATCAAAGTTATAATATCTCGGATTTCTACTATAAGCCCATTTTTTTGCATACTCTACTACTTTTAATCTATCATAATCTATCTTTCGCAATTATATCACCTAAAATATAATATGAACTAGAAATTTAAATGTTGTTTTTTGTCATTTTGTATTGACTTTTATTTCCATATTTTGGTATAATGTTGCTCATAGGAAATGAGAATAAGCAGATGTGGTTTGCCACCATACATATAAAAGGCCTTGTCCTTAGACTGGAGGTGGTATTATGATAGATGCAGTTTTATTAGAAATAATATATCTACTTTCTTTTGGCTTAATTGCCGAAGCTGTCATTATATTTTCCTTAATTATAGTAATTATAATTCTGAGTAAATAAATAAAAAAACACATCTGTAACTTGACAGTTTGATGTGTTTTTTACATACTAACTGGCAAACCACGTTTGTGGTTTCTCCATTTCCTATTTTTATTATACCATATATTTACAATTTGTAAATACTTTTTGGAAATTTTTTAATGGATTATATTGTTCTATTTAAATTCCCGTTAGTATAGCTTTCTCCTTCTAATCTATTTCCTTTTTTGTGAGTATTTACTATGTTTTGTATTTCATCTTCTGTTTCTTCTAAAATATCTATTCTTATTGAATCTACATTTAAATCTTTATAAGATATTGATGTTATTTTTGAATTATATATTAAATTATTGCAATTTACTCTATCTGTATATATTGGAAATTCAAATCCCATTCTATCTTTTAATTTATAAATTTCTTTTTCACATATAGCATTACAATTTTTAAATGTTCCTATTGTGCAATATTCTGACGTCATTAAAAGAGTTCTTCCATATACTATTGCCTCTTTTTCAATATTTCCTGATAGGCTTTGAATACTCTCTTTGTCTAATTCTGGTGGAACAATGTATTTTGACACTTTCATTTTTTCTAATTCTTTTATTGTATTGTTGTTTGTAATGTTTAAAGTATAATTTGCAATTAACTTTAAATCTTTTATTTCATTTTTATATTTCTCTAATATTTTAAAATGAGATAAATTTGATATAGCTATACCTTTTATATTCTTTTTTAAAATATCTGTTAGATTACTTTCTATTAGCTTTTCGTAATTGCCTTTTGTAATTGCTGGAAGTAATAAATAGGTATCAAAATGTTTGCAAATTTCCTCTACTTTTTCTTTGTTTGATAAGAAGAATCTAAATGGCACATATATGCTATTAATACCAGTTATTTTAGTATAATCAATATTTTCTTTTATACTATTTAGTAACACACATACTTTAATTTCTGAATTTACTTTTTTATTTTTATTATTGCTACCTATTTCAACTTTTTTATTTCTTTTAAAGCTCTGTATTAGTTTGTCTTTTAGTTTTTCTAATGAACTTCTTCTAATGCTATTTAAGCTACTAATTGGAACTATTATGTTATTATCTGCAATTACTTGTATTTCGTTAATTTCAAATGGTGTGTTTCCTGTTTTTGATAATTGCTCCTTTATTCTTTCTTTGCTAATTCCGTTATTATCTGCTTTTTTTACTATTGTATCTTCTACCTCAATTAATTTAATATTACTCCATAAATCTTCTATTTCTAATTTTATTTTCTCATTTTCTTTTAAAGTTATCTTTGCATTTATTGGTCTTTTAATATTTTCCCTACTAGCTATTTGAACTATTTCTTTATTTAATTTGTCTGATACAGTTTTATATACTTTATCTCCTTTTAAAATTTTTCCTTTTATTCTTCCAACTGTTACAATTTGTCCAATATTTGCAGTTTTAATATTATTATTTTCCTGCATAAGTTCAGAAATTTTACATGATGAATCTTTAATTGCTATGCTATCTCCCAAGTTTAGTTCTTTTAATAATTTTATTTTTGTGTGACCTTTATTTGGCTCATATCCTACAACTTCTCCTACTAAAACCCCCATATGATTAGGCCTTTTAGTATACATCATATCTTTTCCTAATTTTCCTTTTAAATAGCCGGGTGCTAAATCCTCCTCTATTGAAAATCTGCATTAATTTTTCTCTGTCTTTTTCGTCTACTTTATATTCTTCTCCACTTTCTGCTAAATCTATATATTTTCTATAAATTGATGTTACAATTCCAACATATTCTTTTGATTTCATTCTACCTTCTATTTTAAAAGATTTGACTCCTGCTTTTATAAGTTCTGGAAGAATATCCAATGTGCAAACATCTTTTGAACTAAGTAAATAGCCTTTCTCTTGCTCTATTCCATCTTTTAATAAAGTATATGGAAGTCTACATGTTCCTGCACATTTGCCACGATTCCCGCTTCTTCCGCCAATAATACTACTCATCAAACATTGTCCAGAGTAGCTAATGCAAAGAGCACCATGAATAAACACTTCTATATCTATATCCGTGTTTTTGCATATATTTTCTATTTCATTTATTGTGAGTTCTCTTGCAAGCACACATCTAAAAAAGCCTAAATCTTTAACTTTTTTTGCACCATCAAAATTATATATTGTCATTTGAGTACTACTATGTACTTCTAAATTCGGAAAAAGTTCTATTACTTTTTTTGCAAGACCTAAGTCTTGAATAATAACTGCATCAATTCCAGCATTATATACAAATTCAATTAATTTAAGTGCATCTTCAAACTCATTATTTTTAACTAAAATGTTCAAAGTAAGATGTGTTTTTACACCTCTTAATTTTGCATATTCTATTGCTTCTACTAATTCTTGTTTATTAAAATTTCTACTATTTACCCTAGCATTAAATTCTTTAGCGCCAAAATATACAGCATTTGCTCCAGTTTGTACTGCAACTTTTAAGCACTCCAAATCTCCTGCTGGTGATAATAACTCTACCTTGCTCATATATTGCTCCTTTATAGATATTGATTTTCTATATATTCTATAATACTTTATTATACACCAAAATAAAATGGGGAAAAAGGGGCCAGGCCCCTTTTTCCCCATTTTATTTGAAAAATTTTTTAAATTGTGATATATTTTTGTTTTGGAAAGAAGGAATTATAATGGATATATTTACTAAAAATTTTGAAATTACATTTACAGATATTAATGAAAATAATGAATTAAGTAATAAAGGAATTTTAAGATTAATGCAAGAAATTGCAGGTATTCATAGTGGCACTCTTGGTTATGGTCTTAATGATATTCCTAAAACCGGTCTTGCATGGATAATTCTAAATTGGAAATTAAAAGTTTTTTCTAGGCCAAAATGTACTACAGTTCTTACAATTAATACTTGGAGTAGAAAGAAAACCCCTTTATTTGCATACAGGGATTTTGAGATATATGACGATAAAAAAAATTTGGTTGCTATTGCAACCTCAAAATGGATTTTATTTGATGTTAATAAACAATCTATTTCTAAAATTCCTATTGATGTAAAAGAAAATTTTCCTGATGTAGATAAATCTGTTTTTGATGAATATTTTAATGAAAAATTAAAAGAACCAGAAAATTCAAAATTTATTTATGAATATAAAATACAAAGAAGGGATATCGACACAAATCATCATGTTAATAATTTAAACTACTTAGATTATTCACTTGAGGCACTACCAGAAGATATATATTCAAATACAAACTTTTCTAATATCGAAATTATGTATAAACATGAAGCAAAATTTGGTGATATTATATCAGTTTTTTATTCTCATTTAGATGATGGTAAATATATTATTACTATAAAAGATAAAGAAAAAAATAGTCTTCATGCTATTGTAAAATTGTCATAAATTTTTTAAGCTAAAACATTATTTTTTGATAATGAATATTCATTTATCAAAAAATAATGTTTTAGCTTTAATTTATTTCTATATTCATGTTTCATCTGTAATACATTAACTTATTGTTTTAAAATTTATGCTGATTTAAGTTCTAAACGAAGTTTGTCTGCAATCATTGCTATAAATTCGCTATTTGTTGGCTTTCCTTTTGCAGCTGAAATAGTGTAACCAAATATTCTTTCTACTGCTACTTGTTCTCCTCTACTCCATGCAACTTCTATTGCGTGACGTATTGCTCTTTCTACTCTAGATGGTGTTGTTTTAAATTTTTTTGCTATCTCTGGATATAATTGTTTTGTAATTTGGTTTATAATGTCAATATCATTTATTACCATCATAATTGCTTCTCTTAAATATTGATATCCTTTAATATGTGCTGGAACTCCTAATTCATGTATAACATTTGTTACTAATGCTTCTAAACTATCCTCGTCTTTTTTATTTGCCTCTGAAATTTCTATGTATGGTACTTTTATTTCTCTATTAATAAAAGTATTTTGTGCAGGAGATGGTTGATAATATTTAATGTCCCTTATTCTTTTTATTAATAATTCTATATCAAATGGTTTAACTACATAATATTCTGCTCCTAAATTGATAGCTTGCTGTGTTATTTTTGCTTGTCCAACTGCAGATAACATTATACAAATTGGTCTTTTAGTCATATTAACATTTGATATTTTTTCTAAAACTCCAAGTCCATCTAAATATGGCATTATTACATCTAATAACACTATATCTGGTTGAGTATTTATTATCATATCGCATGCCTCTTTACCATCTTTGGCAATACCTATTACCTCCATATCTTCTTCTTTTTCTAAATAACTAACTAATGTCATTGCAAAATCTGGATTATCATCTGCAATTAAGACTGTAATTTTCTCTTTCAAGTTTATACCTCCCTAAAAATAAATTTGTAAATTTTTTACATTTCGAATTATAATATGTTTTTTATTATAATGCAATAGTTTTTTGGAAATTTTTTCTAATTTTGCTCGAAAGAGGCTATATATCAATATATTTTTCTTCTAAAATATCATATTTTAAAATATTTAAAGCTTTTTTATTGTTATTATTTGTAATTTCTTCTAGCTGTTCTTTTTTTATTTCTACAATAACTTCTACACTTTCTAAATATTCTATAGCAACAATCTTAAAATTACTTTTATTTGCATAGTATTTTAGTTTTTCTAATTTATCATAGTCAATACATAATTTTACTTTATAACCTATTATTTTTTCTATATATGTTGTTTTTTCTAATGCTTTTAGAGTAGCTTCCGAATATGCTCTAACTAATCCCCCTGTTCCTAGTAATATACCTCCAAAATATCTTGTTACAACTACTAAAATATTAGATAATCCTTGCTCTAATATTATTTTTAATATTGGAGCTCCAGCAGTACCTGATGGTTCTCCGATCATCATTATATTTTACAGCAATTCCACCGGTCTTTAGTTACTATAGCATATGCAAATACATTGTGTCTAGCATCATGATATTCTTTTTTTATATCTTTTATATAGTTATCTGCTTCTTCTGGTGTTTCTATATAAAAAATATGTGCTATGAATTTAGATTTTTTTTCTACTATTTCTGCAATTGAATTGTTAGATATAGTTTTAAATTTTTCCATTTTTATATTCCTTAACTATTAATTATTCATTATTAACTATTCACTTTTTACAGTCCTGCAGTATATCCAGTTGACCAAGCAACTTGCAAATTAAATCCACCTGTTAAACAATCTACATCTATAATTTCACCTGCAAAAAAAAGTCCTTTTATAATTTTAGATTCCATTGTTTTTGGATTTATTTCTTTTGTTTCTATTCCTCCTGACGTTATTATTGCTTCTTCTATAGGTCTTGTCCCTACTATATTAATTTCGAGGTGCTTAATTGTTTTTATTAGTTTTTGTCTTTCTTCTTTTGTTATTTCATTTACTCTTTTATATTTATCAATTTTTGTTTTTTCTATTATAACAGGTATTAATTTTTGTGGAAGAAGTTTATCTAAGCTGTTTTTTAATTCTCTATTCTTTGCTTCACTAAAGTCCCTCAATACTCTTGCATCTAATTTCTCTTCTGTTAATGCTGGTTTTAAATCTATTTCTAACATTATTTCTTTATTTTTTAATTTCACATTTATATCTTTATACCTAATAAGATATGCTGAAGCACTTAAAACTATTGGTCCAGACACACCAAAATGAGTAAATAGCATTTCTCCAAAATCTTGATATATTATTTTTTCTTTATCCTTTAATTTTATAGATACATTTTTTAAAGATAATCCTTGCATATCTTTGCATATTTCATTATCAGAAACAAGTGGTATTAATGATGGTTTTATTTTTGTTATAGCATGTCCTAATTCCATTGCAATTTTATATCCATCTCCTGTTGAACCAGTAACAGGATAACTTTTTCCACCTGTAGCTAAAATTATTTTTTCTGCATTTAATGTATCTCCATTTTTTACTTTTACTCCTTTTACTTGTGATTTCTCTACAATAATTTTTTCTGCTTCTGTATTAGTTAATATTTTGACCTTTAATTTTTTTAATATTTTTAATAAAGTATTTAATACATCTTGTGATTTATCTGTAACTGGAAAAACTCTTCCCCCACGTTCTACTTTTGTTTTTAATCCTTCTGTTTCTAATAAATTTATTATATCGTTATTATCAAAATTATTTAGTGCACCATAAAGAAACTTTGAATTACATGGTGTATTTTCCATAAAACCATTTATATCTGTACTATTTGTAATATTGCATCTTCCTTTTCCTGTAATTAATAATTTTTTTCCACATGAATTCATTTTTTCTATTATAGTTACTCTATTTCCTGATTTAGCAGAAGATATAGCAGCAAGTATTCCTGCTGCTCCCCCTCCAATTACAATAACATTGTTCATTTTAAATTCCTTTCATTTAATTGTAATTTATATCATAGATATTGCTTTCATAATTCCTAATTTTCCATATTCATATGTTAGTCCTCCTTGTAAAAATGCAATATATGGTGGTCTTACTGGTCCATCACACGAAAGCTCTATTGATGACCCTTGAGTAAATGCACCTGCAGCCATTATAACTTGATCTGTATATCCAGGCATATCCCATGGCATTGGTACAGAAGAAGAATCTATTGGAGACGCTGCTTGTATTCCTTGGCAAAACTTTATTAATTTTTCTTTGTCTTCAAACTGTATAGTTTGTACAATATCTGTTCTTATATCATTATATTTTGGTTCTACTTTATATCCTAATTCTTCTAACATTTTACTTGCAAATATAGCTGTTTTCACAGCGCTTGCAACTACACTAGGTGCTAAAAATAGACCTTGCAATATTTGCTTATTTATACCCAAACTTGCACCAACTTCTTTTCCAAGTCCTGGTGCTGTTAATCTTTGACTAGCTAAATCCACCAAATCTTTTCTGCCTACAATATATGCTCCATTTGGTGCAATTCCTCCTCCTAAATTTTTTATTAATGAACCAACAACAATGTCTGCCCCTACTTCTATTGGTTCCTTTTTACTTACAAATTCACAATAGCAATTATCTATCATTACTATTACATTTTTATCTATATTTTTAATTAGCTTTATTACTTTTTCTACATTATCTAAATCTATTGAATTTCTTGTAGAATATCCTCTAGAACGTTGAATTTCTATTAATTTTACATTTCCTTTTCTTAATCTTTTTTCGATTTCTTCATAGTTAAAATCATTATTTAATAATTCTATTTGTTCATATTTTATTCCATAACTCATTAAAGAACTATTATTACTTTGTATTCCTATTACTTCATCTAATGTATCATATGGTTTTCCAGTTATACTAATTAAAGTATCTCCCGGCCTTAAAATTGCAAATAAAGCTGTAGAAATAGCGTGTGTTCCTGATATAAACTGAGTTCTAACTAAGCTATCCTCAGCTTTAAAAATTTCTGAAAATATATTTTCTATTGTGTCTCTGCCAATATCTCCATATCCATAACCTGTAGTTCCATTAAAATGCATTTCAGATAAATTATATTTCTGAAATGCAGATAACACTTTCAAGCTATTATATTCAGAAATTTCATTTATTTTTTCAAATATTGAATTTATTTCTGGTTCTATTTTTTTTGATAATTTAATTATTTCTTCTTTTATTCCAAATTTTTGATACATATAACTTATCTCCTATATTTATAATTTAGGCGGACTATAATGTCCGCCTATTCTTTGTCCTTATCTTCATCATCATTAGAATCTTCGTTTTCTTGCTCTGAATCTTCTACATTATTTCTACATGCTTTAACCCATAATATTCTTTTGTCCTCATAATCTTCTATTTTGTATGTTACTCTCTTAGTTTCTATTACTGGTTTTTCATCATCTGATGGTATTCTTCCTAATAATTCTATTAAATATCCAGATAAAGTATCATATTCTCCTTCCGGTATTTCAACATTTAATATTTTTCTTAAATCATGTATAGATACACTTCCACTTATCATAAATGTATTATCATCTATTTTTTCAAACTCTTTTTCTTCCTCATCATATTCGTCAAATATATTACCTACTAGTTCTTCTAAAATATCTTCCATTGTTACTAATCCGGCTGTACCACCATATTCATCCAAAACAATTGCAAGCTGATGTTTATTTCTTTGTAAATCTTTAAATAACTCATTTATCAATTTATTTTCTGATACAAAATATGCTTCTCTTAATAAATTAGATATTTTAACTTTTTCTTTTTTATTCATATTAGCAATTAAATCTTTTATAAAAAGCATACCAACAATATTATCTATATTATCCTCATATACTGGTATTCTACTGTATTTATATTCATCTAAATCTTTTAGGATATTATTAATATCAGAATTAATATCTATTGCATAAATATCTTTTCTATGTATCATAATTTCAGATACAACTTTATCGTTAAACTCAAATACATTATTAATAAGCTCTTTTTCTTCTTCTTTAATTGAACCTTTTTCTTCTCCCACATCTACCATCATTCTTATTTCTTCTTCAGTAACAGTTTCCTCATCTGTTGCAGTTATTCCAAATAATTTTGATATTCCATTTGTAGATGCTGTAAGTAATTTTACAAATGGTGCTGCAACTATAGATATGGCTCTTACTATTTTAATTGTTCCAAAAGCTACTCTTTCGCTATTTCTCATGGCAAGTCTTTTTGGTACCAACTCTCCAAATACTAAAGAAAAATATGAAAGTATTATTGTTATTATAATTATTGATATACTTCTCCATAAAGATAATCCTAATGGCATTAAATTATTTAAAATCGGTGCTAAATCATCTGCAAATGCATCTGCTGCAAATGCACTTGATAAAAATCCTGCTAATGTAATTCCTATTTGTATAGTAGCCAAAAATTTACTTGGCTCTTTTAGCATTTTCTTTATTTGTTTTGCTTTTTTATTTCCTTCTTTTGCTAATTTTTCAATTTTTGCATCATTTATTGAAATGAAAGCTATTTCAGTTGCTGCAAAAAAACTATTTACAAATATTAGGATTGCTAATACTATGACTTGTGTCATTTATTTTATTCACTCTTCCCTTCTCTATTGTGTAAAAATACATGATATATTATACCTGTTATGTAAAAAAATGTCAAGGAATAAAAATAAAGCTAAATCCATTATTTTTTGACAAATGAGCATTCATTTTCAAAAAATAATGTTTTAGCTTTAAGAACTTTATTTCTATAATTTTTTTAAGCAAAGATTATTCTAGAAATTAAATATATACCAATATAACTAAAGTACCGTAATGAAAACAAATTAGTAATACTACAATTACATACCTGTTTTTGGTAATTTTACTGTTGTATTTTCTTTTACATTTTTTACTGTATTTTCTGTTTCAGTTTTCTTTATTTCTATATTTGGTTCTTCTTCTAAATTAACTACATTAATTGTAGAAGTTTCATTTAATTCTAAATCTACTTTTATTAATTTATCATATAATTCATAACCATCTTTAGTTCTTGTTTCTTTTATATAATATATTCCTGGTAATAAGTTTTCTATTTCAATTTTCCCATTTTCATCTGTTGTAAGTCCTGTATATATAGTGCTTTTATTACTATCTAATAAATCGAATTCTACTCCTTGTAAATAATTTTGACCATCTTCATCTTTTTTTATTATTATTATTTTTGTTTCATTTTTTGTGTAATATACTTTTTTACTTCCAGTTCCATCTTCATATGTATATCCTGTTATAGCATAATTTTGCAAAGAAGCATCTCGCGATTTACCATAAAAAACTGGTTTTGTAGCAACTTGTCCTGACACATTTATTGTAAGATTTCCGTCTTTTTCAATATTTGTAACAGGAATTAATATTTTAAATTTTTCACTATATTTAAACTCAGATTTCTCTGTGTTATTTTCATCTGTTACTTTTACTCCTTCTATATTTAAATTTTCTAATTCAATTTTATATGTATCAAATCGAGCATTTGCTGTAACTTCAAATTCTTGTGAAACATATTTACTATCTATTTTGTCTACTTCCCATAAACTATTTAACTGTTTTATTGTAAGTTCCGAAGAAACCTTTATTTCACTTGAATTTCTTGCATTTGTTACTATTTGTTTTAATGCATTTAATGTTCTTTCTCCTGATTCCCCTATTGCTGAATATTCGTTTACATCTCTATTTGTTAGCATACAATAAACAGCCTGCTTTGTTGCTAAGTATGCTTCTTCTTCTGTTTGGCATCCTAATTCTGCAATGCTTTTATATGGATATCCATTTATAACTGCTCTCCAAACCATTACATTACTTACCAAGCTATCTATATCCACAGTTTGTGAAACTCCTATTTCTACTCCTGGTAAATCTCTATTCATACAATATGCTGGATATTCTTTTCCATCTTTATTATATACTGCAAGGTGTGTATGTATTCGCATCCCATTCCACATTAATAATCCATCTGTTTTTCTAGTTGCATAGATATATGCACTATCTATAGGTACCACTGCATTACTTTTTAATGGTAACATTCCTATTGTAAATATAATTAAAATAATTGTTATTAATATTTTTTTATTCAAATTTATTCCTCCTTTATTTCTGTTGCTTGAATGCAACGCCTTTTTGTAGGCTTATTTTCTACACAGGTAATTAGAGTAATAATATTTTTATCTTCTTTTTGCAAATATGACCAATCTGTTTCTTCAATAATAATTATATTGCTAACTTTATACTTCCTTACTCTATTCTGTGTTTTATATATTATTTCATCACCAATTTCAAGGTCTTTAAGTTTAGCAAAATAATTTATAGGAAATCCTCTGTTATGTGCTGCAAGTCCAACATTTCCTTCCCATTTTTCTGTATTTTCAAAGTGTCCAACATATTCAAGCATAACTTCTTGACTTGTACCTTCAGCAATTGGTGCTATTAAATTAATCTTTGGTATTTCTATTTGCCATATATCTTCATCTACTATTATATCTTGTGTTTCTTTGTATTCTTTTGCTTTAATTTCTTGCTCTATAATTTCATTTGTTTCAACATTTTCTTCTACTTCAATTTCTCTGTTTTTATAAATATAATAAATATTTTGTATTTTATTAACTGAAAAATTAAATAACATAAAAATGAAAATAGTTAAAATATATGAAATACACAGAACATTTTGTTTTGTATAGCTAATCAGATAGGCATCACCTCTTATTAATATTAAAAATTTTAATTTGGATTTTAAAAAGATAAAAACTTTTTAAGAAAAAAATTATTTTTAAATTGCAAGATTTGCAATTTAGATTTCTTTTATTTTACTATATTTATTTGTAGTTGTAAAGAATTTTTTGTTGACAAAAACTGACAAAAAATTACATTTGAATATAAAATAAGCATAGAACAAAGCGACGTAGTCGCGATTTGTTCTCGCCGATTTGAGTTTGCGCCTAAAAGGAGCAAATCTCAAAGGCGATAGCAATTGTAGCATTTTATATAATAAGAATTTCGGAGAAATTTCATATTATATAATAAAAGACTGTTAAATTAACAGTCTAAATATTGTTATCTTATCGTTTGGTCCGCGTGTTCTCTTTCCAAAACCTTTATTCTTTCATTTAGTATTGCTCTATCCATTTTATCAATATTGTCAGTTTTTAACATAAACTGTATTTGTTTATATTCATCATTTCCTTTTTGCAATTGTCCACTTAAATTATGGAATCTTTTATATGACTCAAAATCTGTAAACTTTCTATCTGAGTGACCTTTGTTAGCTTGAACTATTTCTGAATATTCTCTTAAAAAACTAAAGTCCCTTGTAAAATATTTTACCTGCTCATAATATAACAAATCAGATATTTCATTTACTTTTAAATCAATCAAATCTTCTACTTCTTTTTTTACTGATTTTGGAATTCTTATTTGTCCATCTTCACTATTAATATCATCTTTTAAAAATTTCCAATATTTTAGTTTTAATTCAGTTGTTTTCGCTTTTTCATCAACTAATAAATTAGCTTGTTCTAAAATTCTCTTTATTTTTTTATCTTTATCTAATTTTATTTTTTCCTCGTTTTCTAATAATGCTGATAATTTGTTTAATAAGTACTTTTTTTGTTCTGTATCTAATTCTGGATATGTGTTCCCATCATTTATATCCGATATTATGGCTCTTATATAATCTGGTATTGATTTTTCACTACTGTTTATATTTTCTTTTATTTCTTCAAAAATTGTGTCACATACTTCTTGTTTAGCTTTTTTCTCATCTCTTTTAGCTTTTTGTTTCTCTCTTTTTCTCTCTTTTCTTTCTGTATCATCAAACCTTTTTAATACTTTATTTAAATATGAAATAAGATTCTCTCTTATTTTTAATAGTAGATCTCGATCTATATCATCAAATGGAATAATTTTATTCTCATATTCTTTATTATTTATATTTTTTAGGTCCGATATAAACCATATTATAGCTTCCTTTACAGAAACTCCTTTTTCTGAAGCTATATTTTTTAACTCTGCTACTATAGCTTCAAAACTCTTTGCGGGATTATCTATTAAATAAGTTTTACTTTTATTACTCATATTACCACCTTTAATTATAATTTTAACATATATTATTATACTGCGTTTACATAATTTTTTCAAGGTTTTTTGTAAAATTTTTTCATTGTTTTTTAATATTATATATGTTATACTTTTGTTGAATTTTAATATTAGTATATATCAATAAAAAGAAAGGATAGTTTTCTTTATGAAGTTAACATCAGATAACGAAACTTTAGCAGAAAAAAAAGCTTTAATTTTATATATTTTAGATAAAGTATCAAAACCAATTAGTAACGAAGCTCTTTTGCAATTAGTAATTTCTATAGATAATATGAACTATTTTTATTTTCAACAGTTCTTATTAGACTTACTAGAAAACAAATATATTATATCCTATAAAAAAGATGGAGAATCTTTATATGAACTTACAAAAGAAGGAAAAAAGGCGTTGCTACTTGTAAATGATATTATTCCAGGTATTACAAAATTTAGAGTAGATAATAGTTTTAAAAATACTCTTGAAAATTTTGAAGATAAAATGTCTGTAACTAGTGATTTTATTCCACATAGTGAAAACGATTATAATGTTAAATGCAAAATAATAGAAAATAATCAAGTTTTATTTGAATTACAAGTTTTTGCCGGCACAAGAGAGCAAGCAAAAATAATTTCAAATAATTGGAACAATAATGCCGAAAAATTATATCCAAAAATATTAGAAATTTTAACAAAAAAATCCTAGAATTAAATTTTTCTAGGACTTTTCTTTATCATTTTTCTTTTTTCCTTTTTTCAGACGCTTTTTCCTTTTCCGGACGGACTAATTTTAGACTTTTTTTGGAAAAAGTCTAAAATTAGTCCGTCCGGAAAAGGAAAAAAATTAATTGTTGTTTTGTCTTACATATTCATACAAAATTACACCTGTTGCAACTGCTGCATTTAGACTTTCTGTTTTTCCGTAGCATTGGTATTTTTACTTTTTTGTCTGCCATTTCAACTACTTCTTTTGATACTCCATTTGCCTCGTTTCCTATCACTATTGCTGTTTTCTTGTATTCTATATTATATATGTTTTCTTCTGTTTGAAGTGATGTTGCTATTATTTTAAATTTGTGTTTTTTTATTTCTTTTAGTGTACTTACCAAATCTTCACTTTGTATAATATTTACTCTAAATATTGCTCCCATTGTAGAGCGCACTACTTTTGGATTAAATACATCTCCACTTTTTTTAGATATTATAACTTGTGAAAGTCCAACGCTATCTATTGTTCTAAGTATTGTTCCTAGGTTACCAGGATCTTGTATATCATCTAAAACTACTATTAAATTTTCTTCATAATTAATATTTTTATCAGTATTTTTTTTATCTATAACTGCTAAAAGTCCTTGTGGATTTTGTACATCTGTTATATTATTAAATACTTTTTCATCAACGTATACACAATTATATTTTGCAATTTCATATAATATTTTTTGATTAATTTCTCCTGATTTTACACAATTATCGCATACTACTATTGTATCAATTTCAGCTTTCTCATCAATTGCCTCTTTTATTAATTTTATTCCTTCTACAATATATTTTCCGCTTACATCTCTGTATTTTTTTTCTTTTAATTTTCTAATATTTTTAATAGTTTCATTATCTTTGCTTGTAATTACCATAGGAAATCCTTTCTTAAATAAATTGTAGTTTGTGTGATGTTCGTAGAATTCAAGACAGTCCCTAGAATTCCCCTCAAACAAACTACAATTCGTATTATATTTTCAAAAATTCCGTTATTTCTTTCAACACATTTTGTGCAGTATTTAATTTATAAGTAATATATGGTTCTTTTCCAGGCGAAAATTTTATTCTATTTTTATATACATTTATTAATTTGTCTATATCTATTGTAAAACTTTCTGGATTGAATACAAATATAATGTTGTTGCCTTTCTGGGATATTTTTATAATCCCATTTTGTTTACACTTTTCTTTTATTTTTGCTATTTCTAAAAGATTATATACCTCTTTTGGTATTTTTCCAAATCTATCTGTTATATCTTCTTGTATATTTTTTATATCTTCTTCGTTTCTACATAATGCAATGTTTTGATATACTTCTATTTTTTGACTTCCATTTTCTATATAACTATCTGGTATATAACTAGATACATTTATATCTATTGTAATATCAATGTCTTCTTCTACTTCTATTCCTTTCATTTCTTTTACAACTTCGTCTAATAATTTACAGTAAGTATCATATCCTACTTGTTCCATATGTCCATGTTGCATCTCTCCAATTAAACTTCCTGCACCTCTAATTTCTAAATCTCTCATTGCTATTTTAAATCCTGAACCAAATTCTGTAAATTCTTTTATTGCTTTTAATCTTTTTTCTGCAACTTCATTTATTAGTTTGTCTCTTTTGTAGGTAATATATGCATATGCTTGTTTATCTGATCTTCCTACTCTTCCTCTTATTTGATAAAGCTGTGCTAATCCTAATCTATCTGCGTCTTCTACTATAATTGTATTTGCATTTGGTATATCAATTCCAGATTCTAATATTGTTGTACATACTAAAACGTTTATTTCTTTATTAACAAAGTCTATCATTATATCTTCTAGTTCTTTTCCAGACATTTTTCCATGTGCAAACCCAACTTTTGCTTCTGGCACTAGTTCTAATATTTGGTTTACTTTTCTTTCTATAGTTTCTGTTTTGTTATATAAATAGAAAACTTGCCCTCCTCGTTCTAATTCTTTTATTATAGCCTCTTTAATAACTTCATTATCGTATTCTAAAACATAAGTCTGCACTGGTCTTCTATTTTGTGGTGGTTCGTAGAGGCATGACATATCGCGAATTCCTACAATAGACATATGGAGTGTTCTTGGAATTGGTGTTGCAGTCATACTTAAAACATCTACATTTGTTTTTAATTTTTTTATTTTTTCTTTATCTTTTACACCAAATCTATGCTCTTCATCTATTATTAAAAATCCCAAGTTTTTAAATTCTATATCTTTACTAAGTATACGATGTGTTCCAATTATAATGTCAATTTCTCCAAGTTTTAATTTTTTTACAATTTCTTCTTGCTCTTTTTTTGTTTTAAACCTATTTAATACTTCTATTTTTATTGGATATTTTTTCATTCTATCCTTGAAAGCTTCGTATTGTTGGTTTGCAAGTATTGTTGTTGGTACTAAATATGCTACTTGCTTTTGATCCATGCATGCTTTAAATGCTCCTCTTATTGCGACCTCTGTTTTGCCATATCCGACGTCCCCACAAAGTAATCTATCCATTGGTTTTTCTTTTTCCATATCTTTTTTTACATCTTCAATTGCTTTTAATTGATCATCTGTTTCTTGGAATTCAAAACTACTGTCAAATTCTTTTTGCCATTCTGTATCTTTAGAAAATGCATATCCCTTTATTTTTTCTCTTTTTGCATAAAGTTCTATTAAATCTCTTGCAACTTCTCTTAAATTATTTTTAACTTTTTGTTTAGTATTTGCCCATTCTTTGCTACCGAAGTCTATTTATTTTTGGGGCTCTATCTCCACCTCCTATATATTTTCTTACATTATCTAAATTATTTGTTGGAATATATAGTATATCATCATCTTTATACTTTATTTTTATATAATCTTTTGTTATTCCATCTGCCTTTATAGTATTTACTCCAATAAATTGTCCTATACCATTTGTTTTATGGACTACATAGTCTCCAGCTTTTAAATCTGAAAATATTACTGTATCACCTTGTTTAAATTCTAAACTTCCCCTTTTTCGTTTTCTTGGAGTAATAAATAAATCTTTAGTTGAAATAACTAATAAATTAAAATCAAAACATTCAAATCCCGTTGATAATTCTCCTTGCTCTATAAATATATTTGCATCTAAATTATCTCCCAGTTTTTCAGTTAAAAGATTCCTTATTTGTTTTTCATTATCTTTACTTTCTACTACAATTATAACTGTTTTTTGTTTTGATATTGCCTGTTGTATCTCCTTAATACATAAATCCATTGAACTACGAAAAAAGTTAACCTCCCTATAGCTAAAGCTATATCCGTTTCTTTTTGCATGCATACTTTGTTTATCTACAAATCCAATATCTTGTTTTTCTAAATATATTGTTTGTGTTTTTTTTATTGACTCCATAAATTTAATATAATCTCTTAAATTTACAAGTGCTTCAGGTATTTCTCTTTTCTTTTCTATAAGTGATTTTATAATATTTTTATTATCTTTTATAATATTTTCAGACCTTGCTTTTATTTTTCCAATTTCATCTAAAAATATTAAATATTCGTCTTTTAGGTAATCTATTATAGTCTCTTTTTTAGTATAAAAGCTATTAAAATATTTATCAATTTTGCTTAAGTAATCACCCTGCTTAATTGATTCTATATCTTCTATAGTCCTTTCATCTTTTCCATCTATTTTTTTAATTATTTCTTCTAATTTATCTTCTAATACAAATTCTGTTGCTGGATAAATTGTAATTTTTTTTATTTTATCGGTTGACCTTTGTGTTTCAATATCAAACTTTCTAATAGAATCTATTTCATCTCCCCAGAGTTCAATTCGAACTCCATCTTTTGCAGAAGTCGCAATATCAATTATTCCTCCTCTTACGCTATATTCTGCAGTTGATTCTACTAAATCCCTTCTTTCATATCCTAATTCATTTAAAGTTATTTTTAAATCTTCTAAATTAATTTCAGTTCTTTCTTTTAATTCAAAAATATTTTTATATAAGGTCTCTTTTGCAATTATTTCTTGAGACGCTGCCTCTATTGTTGTTACTACAACTCTTGCCTTTTTTGTATAAATATTATTTAAACAATTTATTCTATCATATGAAATATCTTTACTTTCAGCTAAATAGTCATATGCTAAAATTTCTCTTCTTGGAAAATAAGCTATTTCAGTATTAAAATATTTTAAATCATTTATAATTTTTTTTGCTTGTAGTTCATTATATGTAATTATACATATTGGTTTTTCAGAATAAAAATACGTAGAATAAGCAAAATGAACTTTAGCAACATCAGTAAGCCCTGATAACATTATAGGGCTAGTACCTTGTTTTACATTATTTATATAATCATTAAATTTTTTAAAATTTGGTAATACTTTTATAATCTCGTTCATAGAAACCTTTCTTTATATATGATATAGCATTTTAATGTTTTATATTCAAAATGGAATTAATTATATCATAATTATTATAACTTTACAATATGAAAATATACTCTGAATTACTTTTCCGGTTACTAGATATTGATTCACTCCCGATATTTTTTATTTAAATTTTTGATAAAAATTTAAATAAACTAAAAAAATATCCTATTCACTATAAGATATTTTTAGTTTAATAGTATTATTTATCTAAAATCTTATTATCCAACATAGTTGAACCAATTATTCCTGCATCATTTTTTAGTTCTGCAAGTACAATTTTAGGTGTATTTTCTTTGTTATATAGTTCTTCTTTTTCATATAATTTATTTTCTAATCTTTTTAATAATTCTTCCTTATAATAAGCAAAACTTCCACCTATAGATATTGCCTCTGGCTCGAAAATATTAATTAAATTTGTTATTCCTATGTATAAATAATCTATATAATCATCCAATATTTTATTTAATATTGAATTATCCTTATTTTCTATAATAAATTGTCTTATTTGTTTTCCATCTGTGCTTTCTAAATTAAACTCTGTTTTTATTTTTTCTTTTAATCTTTTCATTGACGCATATGTTTCAAAACATCCTTTTCTTCCACAATTGCATTCTTTTCCGTCTTTTTGTATTACCATATGCCCAACTTCAAATCCCGAATATCTCTTGGGTTTTAATAATTTTCCATTTAAAAAAGCAGCACCTCCAACTCCAGTACCTATTATTAGGAAAATAGCATCATCATATTTTTTTAAAGAGCCATGTTTTTTTTCTGCAATTGCTGCACATTTAGCGTCATTTTCTAAATATATTGGCACATTAAAGTCTTTTTTTAATTCTTCTACTATTTTAAAATTTTCTATTCCCAAATTTTCTGCTTTTACTACTATTCCGTTTGTAACTGTACCAGGAAATGCTATTCCTATACTTTCTATTTCTTGTATACTAATTTGCTTATCTTTTAAACTTTTATTCATTAATTTAATTATAGTTTCTAATACTATCCTAGACATATCAGCTTTACAAATATCATAGTCTTTTTCCTGCTTAAAAAATAAATTTTTATTTGAGTCAATTATACCCAAACCTATGTGACTACCACCAACATCAATACCAATTTTCATCTTTTCTCCTTTTAAGGATATCCTAAATTGGACATCCTTAAATTACATATTATTTTCCAAATATTACAAATTAGCTAATTCTAAATTCTAATCTCTAACCTCTAAATTCTAAATTATAGATATGCTGAGAATAACCAAGTACCCATATATACTTGTATTAATGGTACCAATACCACAACTGTTACAAATATTAGTAATATACCTACTATTAAATATACAATTTGTGGTAATACTTTCATTATTCTTTGAATAATTTGATCAATATCAATTTCCATATATTCTAATAATTTTTCCATCATTTCTACTAAATCTGTTTGCATACCTATATTTAACATTTCTGTTATCATAGGAGTAGATAATCCCGACTGCTCAAAAGGTTCTATCCAACTCTGTCCTAATAATATATTATTAATTGATGCTTCAACTAATGATAACATAACCAAATTATTTGTAATACTCTTACTTGTTTCTAGTGCTTCTTGTATTCTCATTCCATTCTTTAAATTTAGTAATATAGCTCTTATTAATCTTGAAAAATCTATTGCATAAATTAATGATCCAAAAATTGGCATTTTATATTTAAAATTATGATATCTGTATTTTCCATCGGGTGTCCTTATATATATATATATTCCAATTATTGTTCCTAATACAATTATTGTAGGAATATACCAAAATTTTACTATCATTTCCAGTACTCCCTTAAACCAAAGCGTAATAGGAGGTAATTGGTCCTGAGTTCCTACTTGGTCGAAAACATTTTGAATTGCTGGTATAGCAACTAAAGTTCCTATAAACAATAACGCAAGCAAAGCAACAAATTGTATTAGATTAGGAATTAATATGCTTTTTAATCTTCTAGTCATTTCTGAACTTTCATCCATATATTGTACTGCTTGCTCCAATGCTCTTGTTAAAGATCCAGATAATTCTCCGACTCTTATCATATTAATATATATTGGTGGAAATACACCTGAATAATATTCCATGGTAGAATACATACTTTCCCCAGCTTCCACACCTAATAATATATCTTCTATTATTGCCCTAAATGATTCATTTTCTGTTGTTTCTATAATTGTAGATAAAGCATGTATATTATTAAAGTTTGCTTTTTTTAACAAGTAAAAATCTTGTGTAAATATAACAATATCTCTATTAGTTATTTTTTTAATATCACTAAATAATACTTTTTTAGCTTTTTGAGCAAAAGTTTGATTTTGTGATGCTATGTTTTTTGCTATTTGTTGCTCTCTTACACTTTTTAATACACTATTATTACTCTCAACATTTTTTCTTTGTTTTTTTACGCTCTTATTTATTTTTGATGACCTTTGTATTTGCGTAACTTTTATTGGCATTAGTCCATTTCTTTTTAATTTTTTTAATAATATAAATCTACTTAATTCTTCTACCCTATTTCGCACAACTTGACCTTTTTCAGTTACTGCTTTATATATATATAAAGGCATTATAGATATCCTCCATTTCTCTAAGAATTTCCTCTTTTTATTTTCATTTGCATTATTATTCTATTTAAAGTTTCTATATTTTTTTCTTCAATTTGAGATTTTGCTTGTTGGAGACTTATTTTTTCATCAACAAATAATGTTGCAATTGAATTTATAAGGCTAACATTTCCTTTTTCACTATTACTCTGAATTGCATCCTCTAATTCTGAAACACTGAATTTTTCTTTTCTAATACACCCAGCAATTACGTTATCAACAATCATAACTTCAGGTAATAATACTAATTTTCCATCTAATCCTTTTAAAAGTCTTTGTGAAATAACTAATTTTAATAAAGATGAAATTAAATACTTTATACTTGCTTGATCTCTAACCTCATAAAAGTTTATCATTCTATCTATAGTCTCTGCACAAGATTTAGTATGTAAAGTTCCTATTACTAAATGTCCAGACTCCGCCATGTCTATTGCTGCTTCCATTGTTTCTTTATCTCTTATCTCTCCGTATTACCAATATATCACAATCTTCTCTTAAAGAATTTTTTACACCATCTCTAAAGTTTTCTATATCTCCGCCTTTTCCAACTTCTTTTTGGACAATTACAGATTTTTTGCACTTATGTTTGTATTCTATAGGTTTTTCTAATGTTAATATTTTTTTGTTTTGTGTTTCGTTTAATTCATTTATTAAGGCATTTAAAGTTGTAGTTTTTCCTGAGTTTGTTTTACCTGTTACTAATATTAATCCTTGTGGTTGAAGTGTCATTCTTCTTACTATATCTGGTACTCCTAATTCTTCAAATCTAGGAAGTGTATCTTTTATAATTCTTAATGTAAAAATTGGCATATCATCTGCTGATGAAATATTAACCCTTAGTCTTACATCTTTATATTCATAAGAAGTATCTAATCTTTTATTTGCTTTATATATTTCATCTTTAAATATATTTCCTCTAACAAAATAGTCATATGCTTCGTATAATTCTGTTTCAGTTAAAATGTCTTCTCCTTCCATTGCTTTTAGGTCTCTTGCAATTCTCATTATAGGCTTTAATCCATTTATCAAATGCACATCTGATGCATCATTTTCTATTGCTATGTCTAAAACTTTATTAATATTTAGCATTAGTATCCTCCTTTATAATCTCTTTTGCTTTAATTATTAAAATATTATTTTTTTATTTATTTCTTCCAATGTAGTTATTCCATCTACTACTTTATTTATTCCATCTACTATAAGTGGTTTATAACCTTCTTTTAAAGCTTCTTTTCTAATTTCAATACTAGATGCTCCTTTTACTATTAATTCCTTTATATTATCATTAAAATTTAAAACCTCAAAAACGCCTATTCTTTCATAGTAGCCACTATTATTACATTCCTTGCATCCAACAGCATCATAAGTATATTTACCTTCAAGATTAAAGTCTATATTATATTTTTCCCCAATTTTGTTTATAATATTTTTTTCTTCTTCGGTAAATTCTCTCTTTCTTGCACAATTTTTACATAGTTTTCTAACTAATCTTTGTGATACAGTTGTTCCAACTGTACTAGAAATATCATAATTAGAAATTCCCATTTTTCTAAGCCTTGTTATAACTTCTATTGAATCTATAGTATGTATTGTAGATAACACATAATGTCCTGTTTGCCCTGCAGTTAAAGCAATTTCTGCTGTTTCTGTATCCCTTATTTCTCCAAGTAATATTATATCTGGATCTTGTCTTAATACAGTTCTTAAAGAATCTGCAAATCTAAGTTTTTCATTTATTTCAATTTGGTTTAATCCAAGTATACGTATTTCTACTGGGTCTTCAATTGTAGTTATATTTATTTCTGGTCTATTTAAATAGTCTATTATGCTATATAATGTTGTTGTTTTTCCTTCACCTGTAGGTGCAGCTATTATTGTTATACTGTTTCTTTTATTAAAACTAGTTTTTATTAGCTGTTCATCATTTGGAAAGCCTAATTCTACAAGTCCTCTTATATTCATATTTTTCTTTAATAATCTTAATACAAACTTTTCCCCATAAATATTTTTTTGAGAAGATACACGTATATTATAATCGGGATACATTATAATTCTACCATCTTGTGAGTCTTGTTTTTCTTGAAACATATTAGATATAGCTTTTATCCTGCCTACTAATTGTGGTTGTTTTTCTTTAGGTAATTTTACTGCATTTAATAATTCACCATCAATTCTATATCTTACTCTTACGTCTTCCTCTTCTGGTTCTACATGAATATCACTAGCTCTTTTTTTAATACCAGTTTTTATTATACTATCTACAAGTCCTGTTATATCTGTGTTAGAATTAATATTTTCTGTAGCAACACCTTCTAATGATTCTAAAATGTCATTGATATTTTTTTCAAAAGTAATATATCTTTCCATTATTAATCCTTTATTTAAAAGAATTAATCTAACAGTATCTACAGATTTTTTATCTAATGTATCTGCAAAGCACACTTTTATTTTGTTTCCTATTATATCAAATGGAACTGCTTTATTTTGTTTTGCTACATCTAATGATATATAATCAGACACATTTACATTAATATCATCTTTTGTAAGTAATATTGATCTTTCATCTAATATATCTCCTAGTGCCTCAATTAATACATATTCATCACATAGATGCAAAGTATTTATAATTTCTATTATTTTTTTATTAGGATTTTCTCTCTGGTAATCTAATGCTCTATTAATATCATCTTGGTCTACTAGTCCTCTTCTAACTAATTCTATTCCTATTGGTCCTTTTCTTTTGTTATCCATATGTTCTCCTCCTTATCTACACATATATATTACATTATACTACATTTATTTACTAATTTATATATTTTTTATTTATTACATAAAATTACCATTTATTTAAAAATCATATAATATATCCGGGTACTTATGTGCAATTATTCATCTATATGAATTTGTTCCCATTTACCTTCATTATTTCCAAAATAATCATCTAAAGTATATCCTTCTTCTAAATCCATTAATTTTGCATACTCTCCTTGATTATCAACATATTTATTTGTATTACTGTATAAATATTTTACTTCTCCATTAGAATTTTTTGCACATCTTGGTGTCCATTTATATATTGTGTTATTTAAATTATACACTGTATCTCCAACTTTTAATTCCATAGTAGAATTTACAACTACAACCATTGCATATTTATTATTATCATAATTATACCAATTACTGTCACTTGAATTACAAACTACATAATTATCATCTATTTTTTTTATTGGATATGCAACTTTTCCATTTTCTAAATTTAATAAATCTAAATCTGGTTTATTCGGTGTTATTAAATTTTCTCTTCTTTTTGTTTTATTTATTGTTATTTCTTGTAACCTATTTCCTAATTTATACTGGGCTGATATTGTTACTTGCTTTACTAAATCTAATTTATCTGTATTCCCTTCTGTTTCATTATATTTCTGTACATTTATTTTAAGTAAAAATGGTGTTTCGTTCGTATTTTCTTCTGATTTTTGTGCTTTTACTTCTGCATTATTTTGATTATCATAATACTTTTTGTTGAAATAGTTTATTATTTGTTCTTCTGTAACATCATCATAATATATCTTATCTACATATTCAGATATATCAATTATATATCCATTTGCTTTGCTCATTCTTTTTAATGATGTATTAGATAAGTATATATTGTACAGCAAACTTGATATTACACCAACAAATAATGTAATTATTAAAATAGCCACTAAGCCATCTGCAGCTGCAATTCCATTTTCTTTTTTTAAATTTCTCTTCATTATTTCTCCTTGCAATTAAATTATGATGTTTATAATACTTATTGCATTATAAAATTCTGTATAATTAATGTCAATATATTTACACAACATAGGTAAAACCCTATTGGTATTTTCTTATTCTCTTTACTCTTTCTGGCAATTTGCATTTGTTTTATTGCAATTAATAATAGTGTTAATATAATATTTATAATTACTAAGTCCTCGCTTGTTCCAAGGCATAAATACATGCATAATGTTAATATTTGTATTGTATAATTATTGCTACCTTTTTTCTTTAAAATCGCATAATTTATGAATACTAATATAAGCATTAACAATAAATATATCACATATTTATATATACTAATTTTTATTATATATAAATATATTATATATATAGTTTCTAATATTAATCCAAATACTAAAATAGAATTTGGTATACTATGTATTTCTTTTTCTATTCCAGCCATAATAAATAATGTGCTAATATAAAACATTCCAAATAATAAGTAAATTAATTTTTGTATTTCCAAATTATATATATTAATTTTTAATGATATAGCAAATAATAAAAATAATATACCAGAAAATAATTCTAATAAAATATATCTTGGTCTTATTTTTTCTTTACAGTATCTACATTTTCCTCCTAAAAATACATAACTTAGTATTGGTATTAAATCTAAAAATTCTAATCTATGATTGCATTTTGGGCAATAAGAACGCTCATGCGTAATATCTTGCTTTAAGGGAATTCTATATATTGCTAGTGAAAAAAAGCTTCCAAATAATGTTCCTATTATAAATATTAAAATATAAAGTATTACGTACAAAAGAATCCCCCTTTTATTATTTGGGGCATATACACAAAC
Organism: uncultured Clostridia bacterium; assembly: GCA_947628115.1. GTDB lineage: Bacteria > Bacillota > Clostridia > TANB77 > CAG-508 > CAG-452. Next base: position 51,755 of record CANQYS010000002.1, read on the forward strand.
AATGCATATGCCCTAAATATAATTTTTATAATAATTTAATACTCCTATTCAGCTTTTCCATTAACAATTTCATTAACATAATTATCAATAGTATAAACACTACCACCAATGTTAACATTAGTAGAATCTAGTTGTCTTTCGAGATTCAATTCATTTTGTGTTTTAGACCTTGCTTCACCAGCTTTTTCAAACAATCCACCATTTAAAGCAACTGTAACACTTACACCAACTAATATTAACATTACTATAATTGTTATAATTAAAGCAATTAATGTAATACCTTTTTGTCCTTTCATCATTTGTTTCCCTCCTTCTTTTTTTATATATTTGTATCTATATTATTTAAAATAAATAATATTAATCTAATATTATAATATCTTTTTTATAATTGCAATACATTTTTATTATTTTGTTGTTTTAATATTTCCTTGTATGTCTTCATCTTGATTATTGTTATTATTATTTTCATTGTTGCTATTTGAACCTGTATTTCCACTATTTACATTGTTAGAATTATTAGTTACAACATTATTTCCTCCATCTATCATTGAAAAAGGATTCTTCTTTCCTGCATCATAGTCATTTTCATTTTCATATAAATCTAAATCTGTACTATCTACAGTATATGTTTTTACTATTTTTTCATTTTCTTCTAACAACTCTGTTCCTAATTCTTCCTCTAATTCACTAGACATTTTATATGCCTCTACTTTAATTGGAACAGTTTTATTTATAGGAATATAATCATATAATAGTATACCTAAAAGCAAGGCAACTGCTACAAGTACTAATAGCATTATCGCTACTTCTTTAATTATATTTTTAGTCATATAACCCTCCATCTTAAGTAAATTTTTATTATTCAAAAATTATAGATACATTTTCTATTGTAAACTCTGCTTGTACATTTTTAGGATCATAAACAACATCTATATTACTTGTACTCTGGTTATTAGTTTCCTTATTGTTAGCATTTGTATTACTGTTTGTGTTGTTTTGATTATTATTTCCTGAAACAGTATCTGTTGAGCTTATTATTTCTTGTGAATTAAATGGATTATCCGTACTAGAAAAAGATGGATTACCGTCAATTCCATTATGTGTAATTGTAGTTCTTATTGTATATGGATTTATTTTTAACCCTACAATTTCAAATAATAAATCATCATCATTCTCTATACTATATAAAAAATTATATACATTTTCATAAGTGCCAACAATAGTTATATTTAAATCATAAATATCAGAACTACTTGTTGTTTTTAAATTTAGTTTTAAATCTTTTAATCCATTTTGTCTTGAATGTCTACCCAAATCTACCATTAAAGTTTCTATTTTATATGTTCTTAAGTAAACACTTTCCTCGTTAACCTTATTATTAGTGACCTTAGAATCATATTGACTTTTAGTATTTTTTAATTTTTTTGTTGCATCTTCTAAGTTACTTATTTCGCTAGGATATGTTCGTGCAGAAAGTCTATTTGCCTCATTTAATTTTTTATTTAAACTATTGCTCATACTTTTTATTTGGCTAATACTTTCTATTTTTATTTCCCCTAGTTCAATACTTTTAACACTCATAAAATATCCAAAAACTAATAGTAATAAAATTATTAATCCAATTAATATCTTTTTCACATTAATCTCCTTTATATTAATATAATAAATCTCCCTCTATGGTGATTTTTATATATTCATTTTGTTTTACACTTTCTGTTGATTTTACATTTGTTAAAATTCCATCCACTTTTATTTTAGAAATAAAATATCCAAGTTGTTCATATTCTGTTGCTTGTGCTTCTATTCTAACCGTTTTACTAGTTGGATTTTCTACAGATAAAAGTTGTACTCCTTTTGGAATTATACTTCCTAAATCACTTAAAAAGTTAGGTAGAGCATTTTTTCTTGCATACGATTGTGTTAGTTTTTCGTTTGCTTCATCTATTTTGGCAATTAAACTTTCATAGTATCTTGTTCTATCATTAACTGCACTTTCATATTTTGTAACACTTTCTAACTTTGCATTTGTGTCTGAAATATATTCATCTACTTCTTTTTGTTTATTATATATTTGCCCTGAAATTATTTTTATAAAAGTAATGTACAAAATAATTAAGATTAAAATTGATCCACATACTCTAAGCATCATTTTTTCTATATTATCCAAAGCACCAGATAAACCTCCGCTTAAACATGTCCATTATTTTATTTTGAAAATTTGAACTCTTAGAATTGTTATCATTTTTTGATTTACTACCTGCATCCACATTTAATTGTTTAGTTATTTTTTCTAATGTAGTTGTATGCTTAAAGTTTATTTCTTTTAATCCTTGTCCTAAACCTTGTAAAGCTAAAGATATTGCAGAGTTAACTTCTATATAATCTTTTATATTTAGTTTTACATTAGTCTTTTTTATAAAAAAAGGTGTTAATATTTCACATTTTTTATCTGGAAAATTTTCTTCAAAGTATAAGTCTATATTATTTATAACTGCTGCAAGTCCAGTAATATATATATTGTTTATTTCTATGCCATTTTTATCTATTATGTCTTTTAGTTTTTCTATAATTTTATATAGAGTTGGCATTATATCTTCCATGTATTCGTTTTCTTCTACTTGCAAGTTTCTACCTTGTGTCGTGTATATAGTTGAGTTTTTGCATATCTCATAAGCCTTAGCATAGGAATTTTCTTTTACAATTATGTTATCTAATATTTCGTTCATTCCATTTTCAATTATATCTACTTTATTTATTTGTCCATTTACTATTGTTGTAACAGAAGTATTTTTTTCTATATTAATAATAACGCTATTTTTCTTATTAGAAAATGCATTTAAATTTGCTATACAAAGAGGTAATGGAACAACTTGATTAACTCTATATGAGTCTAAAATTTGCAATTTTGTAACTATGTTAGACTTATCTGTATATGCATATATACTAGTTAATTTATCTCTATCTTCTAAATTTGGTATTAATATATTTCTATATTCTAATGCATTTCTATTTTTTCCACTTTCATTACAATAAAAATCAAATTCTGTACTTACAGCTTTATCTAAATCTTTTTTACTTAGCAAACTAAATAATTGCGCATAAGCATATTTTTCATCTGACAAATTTACAGTAATAGGTGTTTTATAACTATATGTTTCGTTTATAATTTGTTTTACTGTTTCTTCTACATTGTCATAAAACTTCATACCAAAAGCTTCTATTCTATAATTGTCATGATCTTTAGAAATTTTCGCATATTTAATTATATTATTTTCTATATACAATCCTAAACAGCTTGGCATATTTTTCTCCTTAGTTTATTTTTTATTCTTTTAATATAATTTGCAATTTATATATATTGATACTTGAATTTTTTATATTTTTTAACAAAAAATTCATTTTCTCTATTTTTTATTCATGAATATTTTATATTATTTTACTAAAAAGTCAATATTTTTTGATTATTTGTAACTTAATTGTAATACAATTGTAATATGTTTTTTTGTTTATTATTTTTTTAATCTATTTGCATATTTTTAGTAGTTTTGGAAAATATATAATTAGATTTTTAATTTTTTTTTGAACTATTTTAATTGCTCTAAAAGAAGTTAATTTAAAATATTTATTTTAAAATTAATCTCTCTTAGAAAGAAAGGAATGAATTTTATGACTGTAGAAAAACATTTAAAATTAACAGGAATATCTAATATTTCTTGGAAAGATGCTATAACCAAAACAATTAGCGAAGCATCCAGAACTATTGATTATATATCATCAGTAACTGTGCTCGAGCAAAAAGCTAAAGTAGATGGTAATAAAATTATAGAATATTACTCAACTATAGAGCTTACTTTTAGTATTGATTCTAATAGAGAATAAGAAAGGAGATTTGTTTATGAAACCTATAAATACTCAGAAAGAATATCAAGAATATGTTAATAAAAAATCTCCAAATTCTCCTATATTAAAAAATTGTTTTAATGCCTTTTGGGTTGGAGGTTTAATTTGCACTATCGGTCAATTTATTATGGAAGTTTGCAAATACAGAGGGTTAGATAATGAAATAAGTGCAACTATAACTTCTATTATATTAATATTTTTAAGTGCATTTTTAACTGCTTTAAATCTATTTAATAAAATAGGTAAATTTGCAGGAGCAGGTTCACTAGTTCCTATTACAGGTTTTGCAAATTCAATAGTATCACCTGCTATGGAATACAAATCTGAAGGATATGTTATGGGTGTTGGAGCAAAGATGTTTACTGTTGCAGGTCCTGTACTTGTATATGGAATATCTGCTTCTATTCTTGTTGGAATTGTTTATTTAATTTTTAATACACAAGCCATAACCTTGGTATAAAATTTTAATTATTTTATATTAAATAAATTGTAGTTTGTTTAATGGTATTTGGTGTTTGAAATTTGGAATTTTGTGTGGAGGCGGACTTAAAACGCCCGCCCCTACTAATAGAGAAGCGCGAAATGGTTCATTTATATTTTACGAAGTGAGCTTGTGTGGGGACCGACTAGCTAGATACTGTTAAATAGAAGATTAGCGTCAGCAATCTTATATTTTACAGTGTCTGCGTAGTTGGGACGAACGAGGTAAAATATAAATTAACCATTGGGAGCGGTCTATTTGCGGGTCGCCCTGGAGTGCGACCCGTACAGCGTTTGCAATTAATTTGTTGTTTGCAAATGTTGGAAAATTCAGGACAGTCCCAAAAATCCCCAAAATTGGTGATTTTTAGGAACAGTCCCTAGAATTTCCCTCACACAAACTACAATTTATCACAATAATTTTATTTAACAGAAAGGAGATTTTTTATGCAAAAAATTGGTAGTCAAACTATTAAATTTGATAACCCCGTAACAATATTAGAAACAGCTTCTATTGTTGGTCCAAAAGAAGCAGAAGGTCCTATGGCTAAATATTTTGATAAATGTTTAGAAGATGAATTTTGGGGAGAAAAAACATGGGAAAAAGCTGAGAGTAAAATAATTAAAGAAACTGTAAATTCAAGTATAATTAAATCTAAGGTATCTGCAGATAAAATAGATTATTGTTTTGCTGGAGATTTGCTAAATCAATGTATATCTTCTAGCTTTGGTCTGCGAGAACTTAATGTTCCCTTTTTCGGAATATTCGGAGCTTGTTCAACTTTTGTAGAAGCATTAAGTTTAGCAGCTGTTTTTATTGATGGAGGTGGAGCCGAAAATATTATTGGTGCAGCATCTAGTCACTTCTGTAGTGCCGAAAAGCAATTTAGATTTCCTTTGGAACTTGGTAATCAAAGACCTCCATCTTCTCAGTGGACTGTTACAGGCGCAGGCTCTGCAATAGTTTCCAAAAATGGACAAGGTCCTTATATAACAAATATTACTACAGGAAAAATAGTAGATATGGGAATTAAAGATGCAAATAATATGGGCGCAGCTATGGCTCCAGCTTTTGTGGACACCCTTTTAACTCATTTCAAAGATACAGGAAGAAACCCAAGCTATTATGATGGAATATTTTCAGGAGATTTAGGATATATAGGAAAAGAAATATCAACAGAATTATGCCAAACAAAAGGATATAATATAAAAAATAACTACAATGATTGTGGTGTTATGATGTTCGATAAAGAAAATCAAGATACTCATTCTGGTGGCTCAGGCTGTGCTTGTTGTGCAAGTATTTTTTCCGGATATTTATTTAATCAATTAAAACAAAAAAAACTAAATAAAATACTTCTTGTTGCAACAGGTGCTTTAACAAATGCAACCTCTAGTCAGCAAGGAGAGTCTATTCCTGGTATTGCACATGCAATATCTATAGAAAATCAATTTAATTAAATAAATTGTAGTTTGTGTAAGGGGAATTCTAGGGACTGTCCCTAAAAATCACCAATTTTGGGGATTTTTGGGACTGTCCTGAATTCACCTGAAACTCACAAACTAAAATTTATAGAAAGGATTTATATTATGCAAGATTTTTTTAATAATTTAGATTGGATGCTATTTCTAAAAGCTTTTGTTGTTGGTGGATTAATCTGTATTATTGGGCAAGTTTTAATTGATAAAACTAAACTTACACCGGCTAGAATACTTGTTATTTTTGTAACTACTGGTGCAATACTTCGGAGGTCTTCGGAATTTATCAGTATGTAGTTGATTTTGCAGGTGCAGGTGCAACAGTTCCTTTAACAGGTTTTGGAAATCTTCTTGCAAAAGGTGCAATTCAAAAAGCTCAAGAAACCGGTTTAGTTGGTGCATTTACTGGTGGTACAGCAGCAGCTGCTGGTGGAATTGCATCAGCAGTTTTCTTTGGATATATAGCATCTCTTGTTTCAAAACCAAAAATGAAAAAGCAATAAATTGTTGTTTGTGTGAGGGGAATTCTAGGAATTGCAAAAGAATTCTCCGAACATGAAACAAACTATTATTTATCTTATTTGCGTAAAAAAGAAGTCGAAACACTCTTCAACTTCATTTTCTTAATTAATTATGCTTTTTTTGCAATTTCTGCAATTTCTGTAAATGCTTTCATATCGTTTACAGCTAAGTCTGCAAGCATTTTTCTGTTAATTGTTACATTAGCTTTTTTTAATCCAGCCATCATTTTGCTATATGTTGTACCATTCATTCTAGCAGCTGCATTTATTCTTGTAATCCATAATTTTCTAAAATTACTTTTTTTATCTTTTCTACCAACATATGCATACGATAATGATTTTAAAACTGCTTGGTTTGCATTTCTAAATCTATAACTTTTTGCTCCAAAATATCCTTTTGCTTGTTTTAAAACTTTTTTATGCTTTTTCTTTGTTATTCTTGCTGTTTTTACTCTTGCCATTTATTTCACCCTTTCTAATTCTATTTTTTCATAATCGTACAAATCAAAAGCAAGTAGTGCTAGGCAAATTTATAAATAAATACCGGAGGCGTGCATTTGCACGTTGAGGATTTTATTTATAAATTTAACAACGCAGTACGCAGCTTTTCATTTGTATGTTCTTAATTTCCATATGGTAACATCTTTTTTATTGCTGATTCGCATGTTTTATCTGCATAAGCCCCTGGTCTTCTTGACATTTTTTGTCTTTTAGTTTTTGTAGCTAATCTATGTCTTGAGTTAGCTGATGTTCTTTTTACTTTTCCACTTGCTGTATAAGAATATCTTTTAGCAGCAGCTTTATTTGTTTTTAACTTTGGCATATTCTTTCCTCCTATAATTTATTATTTATTATTTGGCGCTAGTATTATAAACATATTTTTTCCTTCTAATAATGGCTTCTTTTCTAATGTTGTTATTTCTGATAATTCATCTGCAAATTTGTTTAATACTTGTTCACCTAATTTTACATAGTTAAGTTCTCTACCTCTAAATCTAACTGTAATTTTAACTTTGTTTCCATCTTCTATAAATTTTTTTGCATTTTTTATTTTAAAGTTGAAATCATGTTCTTCTATATTTGGTGTAACTCTTAATTCTTTTAATTCAAATGTCTTTTGTTTTTTCTTAGATTCTTTTTCTCTTTTAGCTTGTTCAAATTTATATTTTCCATAATCCATCAATTTGCAAACTGGATTTTCTGGATTTGAAGATACTAAAACTAAGTCTAAATTTTTATCCATTGCTAAATCTATTGCATTATGAGTAGACATTTTTCCTAATTTATTTCCTTCTTCATCAATTACTTGAACTTCTTTAAACCTAATTTGTTCATTGATTAATTGGTCTTGCTTTATCTTATTCACCTCCTAAACAAATGAAAAACTTGTTCTAAAGAACAAGTTAATCCACATTTGATATTTATATTACCTATATTGTTTGTAATTTAAATATTAACCTTTTTCCTTATTTGGATAAGGTGAGAAATGGATTCTTCTTCTTTAACCTTAAATATAATAACCTATTTTTTTAAAAATGTCAATGCTTTTTATTGACTTTTTTCAATTTATATATTAAAATAGTTTGGTATGAATATTTGTAAGATTATATTTTGTCCTATTACCCGGTAGATAAAAAATATATTCTTATATAATTATTAAAAATAATTAATAAGGGAGGAACAACTTTACAATGAACAATACAACATATATGGCAAAAAAAAATGAAATTGAAAGTAAATGGTATATAATTGATGCTAGCCAAAAACCATTAGGTAGAGTAGCTGCTGAGGCTGCAAAATTGTTAAGAGGAAAACACAAACCAACATTTACACCAAACCAGGATACAGGTGATCATGTTATTATATTAAACGCAAAAGATGTTATTTTAACAGGTAAAAAATTAGATCAAAAAATATATAGACATCATTCAGGATATATTGGAGGAATGAAAGAAATAAAGGCTAAAGATATGTTAGAAAAAAATCCTGAAAAAGCAATGATGCTTGCGATAAAGGGAATGCTTCCACATAATAGATTAGGAAGAAAAATGATTAATAAAGTAAGAATTTATACAGGAGCAGAACACGAAAATCAAGCACAAAAACCTGAAGTTTGGGAGGTAAAATAATATGGCAACAAAAAAAGAAAAAATAACATTCTATGGAACAGGTAGAAGAAAAAAATCTATAGCAAGAGTAAGACTTGTAAATGGTAATGGAAATATTACAATAAATAATAAACCTTTGGATGAATTTTTAGGAATTGAAACTTTAAAAGTTATTGTAAAACAACCATTAGTTGCAACAAATTCATTAGATAAATTTGATGTTATTGCAAAAGTAACAGGTGGAGGGATTAGTGGTCAAGCAGGAGCTATAAGACATGGTATAGCAAGAGCTTTAGTAGAAGCAAATGCTGAATATAGACCAGTTCTTAAATCCGCTGGATTTTTAACAAGAGATGCAAGAATGAAAGAACGTAAAAAATATGGACTTAAAAAAGCAAGAAAAGCACCTCAATTCTCAAAGAGATAAAAAGAGTTTTTTTCAAAAACTATCAAACCTCGAAGTCCCAATACTTCTGAGGTTTTTTGTTTGTATTTTAAATGTTCGCCTTTTAATTGTTGTAAGTATTGAAAACAAAAGATTTTTTATTTAGATAATGAAGAAAAAATTAAAAGATAATAACTCAAGAATGATAAAAAAGCAAAAAAGCTTTCAGAAAAATTAAAACCAAAAATAAAGAAAACAAAATAGCTGTAAAATATACAACTATTTTTTCTTTATTATTTATGTTATTTGTAAAATCCGACATTCATTTATTTTTTTATTCTCTTCATATTTTTCTATATCCTCTTTTGTCATATTTAAATCAAAATCTTTCATCCAATTTGCATACATAATATTCATTCCTTTCTTCTATTTATAGTATTTATTATTTTATAAGACAGTTTATTTATATGTATGTATTTTAAAATGCTTTCTTCATTAATTATAACACCTTATATAACTTTGTTAATAAAAACTTTTCAACAAAAAATACTATTTTTCAGAATAAATAATTATTGTAACTCCTTGTTTTGTAAAAACATATGGTAAATATCTTCTTACAATTATTTTATATTTCCTCTCTCTTTTTCAAAAAGGGCATTTATTTCTCTTATAGGTAAATTAATATATTTTTCGTTTTCTTTATCAGAAAATGGTTCTTGTCTGCTCATAGGATATTTGATAACTTTACCTCTTTTAGATATACCATATGACATTCCTCCTATATAATGTACTCCCTCAGTATTTACATTTTTATCAAAAACTTCAACATTATACCTTGATTCTTCATTATGGCAGTTTATTTGTACATAACATCCATCTGATATATTTACTTCAAAAACCCCTCCTACAGGTGTTGAGTTAAAAGAAACACTTTCTCCTGATATAGTTTTAACTCCTTTACTCTTTGCAATTTCTTTTCCATTTTTTACTGCTTCCATAATGGATTTAAATCTCCATTCTTCTGCAACTTCTTTTGGATCAACTTGATTGACATTACATTTAAAATCTTCTTTACCCATATTTCCTCCTTAATATTACATTGTTTTAGTTTTACACTAGTTATTATACTGCAATTATGTAAATAAGTCAAATTAATATAGTAAATTTCATTGCTTTACAGATGTTAATTAGATACTATTACTCTCTTTAATCTATATTTTTATATAGATTATTTCTCTTTTTGATATATAAAAACACCACAATTTTGTGATGTTTTTTATTAAGATATATTTTAATAATTTTCAGCTTTGATTTCGAAATATGCTCTTGGATGTGCACATACTGGACATACTTCTGGAGCTTCTTTACCAATATGAATATGTCCACAATTTCTACATTTCCAAATTTTATCTCCATCTTTACTAAATACTAACCCATTTTCTAAGTTTTCTAATAACTTCTTATATCTTTCTTCGTGTTCCTTTTCTATTTTTGCTACACCTTCAAATAACTCTGCTATATGATCAAATCCTTCTTCTCTTGCCTCTTTTGCAAATGTATCATACATATCTGTCCATTCGTAATTTTCTCCTTCAGCCGCTGCTTTTAAGTTTTCTTCTGTTGAAGGAATTCCATTATGTAATAATTTAAACCACATTTTTGCATGTTCTTTTTCATTATCAGCTGTTTCTTGGAATATTGCTGCTATTTGCTCATATCCATCTTTTTTTGCTTTACTTGCAAAATATGTATATTTATTTCTTGCTTGTGATTCACCTGCAAATGCCTCCATTAAATTTTTTTCTGTTTTACTTCCTTTTAAATCTGCCATTTTTATTACCTCCTAGTTTATTTTATATTTTAAATTCTACTTAATTAATTTAATAATAAGTAGAATTATAACATTTTTTTCTATTATTTTATACCATATTTTTTATACAAAAACAAGTAATTTAAAGCAATTTTATTTCATGTTTCCATTTCATGGCTTAATAGTAATTATATCAATTCCAAATAACTGGTCTAAAAGTAACTCTCTCCGACTGACTACCATCGGTACCTGGACTCCAACCAGAAGCTTTATTAATTCCCTTGTAAACAGTGAAGAAACCAACGTTAAGTATCACATTAAATCTATCATCGTTTCCCCAGCTGTCCGTTCGGCTACCAAGCCAACCCCATGTTTCATTAAATCCTACAAAACCAGTTTCCTCTCTACTCGTAGGCCACTGTTTTACATATTTTTTTACACTGCCATTTTCATTAAATAATCCTTTCACATACTCATTTGTATCTCTAGTTGTTGTATTTAATATTCCCGTCGTTTGTGTAATATATTGTCCAATATTATATATTCCTGATTTATTTCCATTTGTTGGGCTTGCACTATTATTTGTTGCTCCTCCATATTGACTTACTGAAAATATTGCCATTGCACTCCAATCTGCATTTGTTGTTAAATGTGCTCTTAATGCAGATGTTCCCAATGTTGATGTTGCAGAATTTAAACTCTCACATTCAGCATAAGATTCTGATACAGTTATATTTGTCCATGCTTGTTCGCCATTTATTTTCATTCTTGTTGTACCACTTTCTAAACAGTAACTTTCTATACTATATATTGAAATTAATATTATAGTTATTATTAAAACTTTTAATATAAATTTTCCTCTCATTTTTCTCTCCTCCTAATTCTCCACTTTTGTTGGATTATATTTTGCAAACCATATTCCTTTTAATCCACTTTCTTGAGCAAATGCATCATGTAATTTATATCCATTTGGTAGGCTATTTCCATACTTTCCTTTATCTATTGGAATATTATTTTCATCTACAAATATTACACTTGATGTTCCACTTTCTAATTTATATGCAAATCTTGGTATCCATACCCACCATGCATCTAATCCATTTGCTGTTGTTTTTACATTTGCCCATATTTTGTTTTCATAGTTATAGAAATAATAGTCTGTTCCATTTTCACTTATTTTCATTTCTGGATTTTTTGTAAATTCTTTTTCTATATAATTGTTTCCATTTGCTGTATAGTAAATTAGTTTTGTGCTACTTTCATTAAAATTGCTTAAATCTGGTTTATCTGGTTCTGTTTTATCTAATACTTGTTCTGCTGGCGTTGGATTATATTTTGCAAACCATATTCCTTTTAATTCACCTTCTTGAGCAAATGCTTCATGTAATTTATACCCATTTGGTAGAGTATTTCCATATGTTTCTTTGTCTATTGGCATATTATTTTCATCTACAAATATTACACTTGATGTTCCACTTTCTAATTTATATGCAAATCTTGGTATCCATACCCACCATGCATCTAATCCATTTGCTGTTGTTTTTACATTTGCCCATATTTTGTTTTCATAGTTATAGAAATAATAGTCTGTTCCATCTTCATTTATTTTCATTTCTGGATTTTTTGTAAATTCTTTTTCTATATAATTATTTCCATTTGCTGTATAGTAAATTAGTTTTGTGCTACTTTCATTAAAATTGCTTAAATCTGGCTTATCTGGTTCTGTTTTTGCTATTACACTTGTTTCTACTGCTGTTGGATTGTATTTTGCAAACCATATTCCTTTTAGTTCATCTTCTTGACTAAATGCTTCGTGTACTACATATCCTTCTGGCAGGTCTTCTCCATTCATTTGTTTATTGTTTATATCCACAAATATTATATCTGCAGTTTGTTCTCCTAATTTATATGCAAACCTTGGTATCCATACCCAGTAACTTTCTATACCATTTGCCGTGCATTTTACGTTTGCCCATACCGTATTTTTTTCTGATCCTGTTGCTTTATAATCTGCAAATGTATATGTTTCTCCATTTACAATTGTTGTTAGTGGTCTATCATTTTCTAAATACTCTTTTACTGGCATATAGTATTCTTGGCTAAAGTTTGGAGAATAATATATTATTTCTGTTTTCAAACTAAAATTATATAAATTTGGTTCATAGAATAATGTTCCATCACTTGCTGTTGCTATACCAGATTCTATTCCTATTACTCCCACTCCCTCTGGAATAATTCCATCTAATATCATCTTAGCATATGGCAAACTGTGTACTATACATCTTTCTATTTTTGTGTTTGGTATTTTAAAGCAAGTATCTGATACTCTATCATATATATATGTTTCTTTTTTACCTGAGTTTTCTTCACTTATATAAAATATATCATTTGCTAATCCTTGTGCATAAGTATCATCATCATATGCTGTTTGGCACTGATATAAATTGTCTTTCCATATTTTTTCTGTTTTAAACACTAATCCTTTTCCAAAACCATTTCTTGCATATATTATTTCTGCTTTTAAGGTTTTATCAAAGTTTCTTAATTCTTCTACTGTTACTTGTTTATCTAAAAAGTATGTCATTTCACCTTGCTCAGTACCATTTTCTAAAAAACTTGAAATTTTACTTATTTGCTTATTTTCTTCTATTGCTGACATTTCTTGGTAAAAAGCAGCTTTTGTTGCACTTGAAAAAATTCCTCCATTTATTGCTATTCCAATTGTTACACCTGTTAATATTATCATTACAATAATTGTTATTATTAATGCTATTAAAGTAATAGCTTTGTTGCTTAATATGTTTATTTTTTCTTTTTGCATTATTTTTCTCTCTTTCTTTTGTTTAGTATTGGTTTTCTATTTATTAATTATTCATTTAACATATTTTAATTTAATCTAGTTAATTTTATATTTTTTTTAATCTTAAATCAATATGTTTTAACAAAAAAAATATTATATTTTAGTAAATTTTGTAATATATTGTCGAAATAAAGGCGTTATTATTTTATAATATCTAATGAATTACTTTCATTTAAACCTTCTAAATTATAATAAGATTCAGGTACATCACCAACAATTACTGTTTCTACAAGTAAAACCTGATTTACAACTTCATCTTCTATTGTTTTATATTGTGTTACTATATTTACCTTGCACGTTAATTCTAAGTATATTCTATATATAGTTTGATTTATCCCTTTAGATTCAAATTCATTTTTTATTTCTGTTAAAATGTTTCCTGTTGGTATTACTTTTACATTAATATTTGGTCCAATTCCTGATAAATATTTATTTCCGCTTAACGCACCCACAGGTATTTTTATTGTTTCATTTTCTAATTCATCAAATTGTCTTTCTGCATCTAGTGCAATTTCAGAAGCTATTTTATTAATTAATACTACATCTGTTTTTACCACTTTGTTATCTTCATTTTTTTCTATTTTTACAATTTCACTATAATCCATACTTTCTAATACTTTATTTGAAGAAATATTCATTATATATGTACCAATTTCTCTAGCTTTTTCCAGACACAAATTCTCAAATATTGGATTTATGCTTCTAAATATGTTATAAAAAGTTAAAATAGTTATTAATAGTATAACAAAAATGCTAAAAAATTTTTTAGCATTTTTGTTTGTGTAAAATCCCTTTACTTTTGGAATTTTTATTCTTTTCCTTGAATATATACTATCCATTTGTATTACACCGCTATAGCTTTTTTTACAAATTTAGGAATATATAATTGTTCACCTGGATAAATTTTATTGCTATCTTCTATATTATTTACTCTTGTTATGTCCTCTACTGTACTTCTAAATTTTTTTGCAATTTTCCAAATTGTGTCTCCAGGTTTTACAAAATATATAACCATACTATATATATTTCTATCTTCATTTTCTTCCATTGATATTTCATCTATAATATTTATTTTATCATTTCTACTTACACTAGCATTAAATTCTAATTCTATATCAGTGCTTATATTACCTGAATTTACTACAAAATCATCTCGTCTTATATCTATATTTGTATCAATATCACAGTTTTCATTTATTGCATCAGAATTTAATTCAAATCTAAATGGTATTTGTGCATCTCGAGAATCTATTCCATTATTTGCTTCATAAAGAAATTCTAAATTTACTTCTCCTTCATAGATTACTTTTCCATTTCTAATAGTTACATTTTGTATATTAGATGTTGTTTGTACATTATATAATTGGTTATTACCTATATCAGGAACTGTAATCTGTTCTTTTATATCACAAATATCTTTTATATTTTGTTTGTCTACCATTGTAGTTATTTGTTTTTGAGTGAAATTCAAATCAGATGATATACTATACAAATCTTCTATTAAGTTAATATTCTTCGCTTCATATGCAAAACAAACAATTTCTATTTCAGCTTCTATATATATTGAATGTGCATCGCCACTATTTGGTTTTATAACAAAATTTTTTATTTTATAGTCAATGTCACAATTATTATTGTCACTTATATTTTCTATATCTATAAATCCCATAATAGGTATTTTTGTATTGATATTTTTTATTCTGTTATCTTCTGTTAAATATAAAATTGAAGTCTCTAAATCTGCCTTTGCTAAGACTTTGTTATAACTTAATTTAATATCTTTATCTACTATATTAATTCTTACTTTCATAATTTCCGCTAAATCGTCTACATTGTCTATACTTATAGTATCTTTTGCATATACCTTTGTACTACCTTCTCCAACTAAGGAATTTACTATTCTTTGATTATTTAGCATTTGAATATTTTCTACATTATTAATATTAGATACTATTTGTATAGTATCATTTGAATATACTTTTGTTTCTACCTCTAAGATTACTTTTACATTTATTTTTCTTCCATTTAATATTTTTGTTTCTATTCTTTTTATATTTATTTTTTCACTTGCTGTCATTTCGGACATACAATTTTCTATATCTATCATCCCGTGTGAAGTCAAGAACTGTATTTAGACTTCTTACCGTACTATCATCACTATCAGCTAAGTATATAATATATGTATTAATACTTCCGTCAAGTCTTACTTTTCCATCCATTACTTCTTTTTTATATACACATGGTATTCCACTTGTACTAACAATATTTAATACATCTGGTTTTATATCATTTACTATAACATCTCCCTCTACTATAATTTCATCTTTCTTTTGTCCAACTATTTGATTTATGCATACATTCTCTTTTTCTGTTTCTAGTAGCATATAAAATCCCTCCTTAAAGTTTAATAATATATAGTATATTTAGAAGCAAAAAAAAAATTCCTAAAATTAGGAATTTTTTATATATTACTCTTTTATTTCTTTTGTAATGGTGGAATTAATGGACAATATCCTTCTCCATCAAATACCGAAACCTCTAAATCTCTTGTAAGTATATCTGTATATCTATAGCTTACATTTGTGTCATGTTCTTCATATTTTACTACAAATATATTTGGATATGTTTCTTTTATAACTGCTTCTTCTTCAAAAGGTTTGTTTCTTCCAAGTGATCCTTTAACTATTATCTTTTGTCCTATTTTTTCTCCTATTTCATTTTTTATATTAGAAATATCATTTTTATAGATCATATTACCACGCACCTTTATTATTTAGATGTTGTGATTATACCATTTTATATGAAAAATGTCAAAAAACCAATTATATTGTTTTTGTCATGTAATTATTGGTACTCTAACGTTTTATGCGTCTATTTGTGTGAATATTACAGTTTTGTTACAATGTTGTTACAAGCTTATTACTAACATATTATTTTGCTTTTTCCTCTTGCACCTATACCACTAACTCCTTTTACTCCTTCCTTTATTTCTTTTGCAATTTCATAGCTACTTACAAATCTATATTCTTCTGTAACTGCTATTTTTTCTGCAACTATTAATGGATCTACAAAATCTATTAAAATTCTACCTGGTGAAGATGCGAAATCTGCACCAGCTGACATTATTCCTTCATAAAAACTCTGGCATGCTCCGTGCAAATATTACTAACTTATCTGAATTTTTTCCCCAGGTTCTTGCCATCTTTACAGTATTTATAAAATGCCTAGAATTTCTATAATTATAAATATTGTTATAATTGCTCCCATTTTTTAGCATTGCATCATGTCCAGTTATAATTAAAATATCAGGATTATATTTATTCAAAAGAGGTACTACCACTTTTGATTGTCTATTTTCAGGTATATTTTTTACTATGGCATTTAAACCTATTTTATTATAATATCTTGCAGACTTTTCGCTATATTTTCTATCCCCATCTAAATGTAATATTTTACCTGTATATATTTTTTGTCTTATAAAATTTTTATTTTTTTTATTATTTTGAATTCTTTTTTCTAAATCTATTTCAGATAGTCTTATACTATTTATAACCTCTTCTTTACTAATTATTTCTAAATCTTCTATTGGGCTATCTGCCATTATACGAATATTTAATCCTTTTAGCAAAACAAACTCTTTATTGCTTCTGCTTTTTAAAATTTTATCAACTATAAAAAAAACATCTTTTCCATAAGATTTTCTACCTACAATATCTCCCTTTTTTATTTTCATCTTTATCACTCCACAATAATTAGCTAATATATTTTATGTCTAATTATGTGGTTTTGTGTCAGTAAAAACTTAAATTCTGCACAAACAAATCCTAGAAAAATTCTAGGATTTGTTAAAACTTACTTTTTAATTAGTTAAGAAACATCTTTTTTTGCACTAGCATCATGACTATATTTTAATTTAGTAGCCATTCCTCCTCTAATATGTCGCTCTGCTTTATTTTCATCTAAAATTTTTCTAACTTCAATTGCTAGTGCCTTATTTATATGTATTAATCTCTCGCTTACATCTTTATGTACTGATGTTACTTTTAAGAACGGTATCTTTGATGTCATTAAAATTAGTTATAACTGCTGGTGTAGAGCCTATTTCATTTAATAATTTTAATCTTACTTCAACATTTGAATCACTATCTACTTCAATAACATCTATTATCGTTTTTAACATTGCATTTGTTATTGTTTCATTATTAAGTATATCATCAACTGTACTAATTGTTTTGGTAAGTTCTTTTTCTAATACATCTTTTTCTTTTATTTCTGATGTAATTAGTTTTAGTTCTCTTTCTAATCTTGCAATATCTTCATTTAATGGATTTGTATATTGCTTTAACTCTGCTATATTTATTACTTCATTTTGGAACATTTCCATATATTTTTGTTTTTTGTTTGTAACTTTTTCTATTTCTTGTAGAAGGCTTTGTTCACTTCTTTCATTATTTTCTCTTAATTTTGTAATCTTTTCAAATTCTTTTTCGACTGCTTTCATAAAATTCTTTTTATTCTTTATAATACTTTTTAGATATACTTTTATTGCATTTAAAAGTTCTTCTTCATCAATTACAGTTGTGTTAGGGCAATGATTTACTCCCATTGAGTTTCTACCACTACATACCCATCTTATATATTCTTTTCCATCATCTGTGTATTTTCTTCTTATTCTTCTAAATGAATAGCCACAATGTTTGCAATAGATAAGTGTACTAAATACATATTCTGTTTTTTCTCTTTTGTTGTTTAGTTTAAATTCATTTGATCTTTGAGCTAGAATGTCTTGTGCTCTGTTAAAGAGTTCATCTGATATAATTCGCATTTCTGGTCTTTCTACAGTTATCCATTCTTCTTCTGGTAAGTCTTTTCTTGTTCCTGTGATAAAATCTGACACTTCACTCTTTTTATTTGTTACTCTACCAGTATAAATTGGATTTTTAAGCATTCTAACAATAGAAGTTTGTACCCATTTTGATTTTGTTTTTTTAGTTCTTATTCCTCTATCGTTCAAATTCCAAGCAATTTTAGTAGTTCCTATTCCTTTATATACATAGCTTTCAAATATTTCTTTTACAATTTTTGCTTCTTCTTCGTTTATTTGTAATACATATCTTTCATTTGGTATTTTATCATATCCGAAAACAATATTAGGAACTCTCCCTTTTTGAGCAGTAATGTCTTTTCCAAACTTAACCCTTTTAGACATATTGGCACTTTCTTGTTGTGCCATTGCACCTAAAATAGTTAGTATAAATTCAGAGCCACCTTCCATTACTTCTCCATTGTTTAAAAAATCTACTTGCACATTATATGATTTTAGTTCTCTTACACTTTGCAATAAATCAACTGTATTTCTTGCAAAACGACTAACATCTTTTACAACTACTTTGTCAAATTTTTTCGATTTGGCATCAATCATCATTTGTTGGAATTGTTTTCTGTGTTTTATTTGTTTTCCTGATATTCCTTCATCTGCATATAGCTTGTACAATTCATAACCATTCTTTTTTGTAAATTCATTGAAAAATTCTATTTGCTTTTCAAGAGAATCAATTTGTGCCTCTTTTTCAGTTGATACCCTACAATATGCTGCAATTTTCATAAAACATCTACTTCTTTCTTTTATTTGCTTTTTCGGTTGCTTTGTTTTCGTTCTGTTACATTGTAACATAGTATTTTAATTTTATCAAGATATGTGCACAAAAAAACTACTCTCTTTTGAGAATAGTTTTTTCAATTTGTCCTCCTACGCATTTATTTGTCGCAAGCAGGTTTGCGAGTAACATCTGTTCACCTGTGCATTTATATTCCGCAAAGCAGGGTTGCGGTTAACATTTGATTCATTAGTTTTCTGTCAAAAATTTTTCAAAATCTTCTATTGTTACATCTTTTAAAAGTTCTTCTCTTTCTTGTGTATAATCACCTTTTCCATCACTATACATTTGAATAAACTTTATCATACCTTCAACACCTAATTTCTCTTTTAGTGCTTTAAGACCTTCTCTTCTTATTTTTTCTAATTCTCTTACTGTTACTGCCATTTAAATCACCTCCATAATAAATTCTATTGGATTTATAACCTTAAACTTCAAATTTGTTCTTTTCGAAGCATTTATCAATAATCTATCAGTTGTAATAAAGTAATCTACATCTTTGCTTTCTGCAAATGCTAAATGCAATGAGTCCATATCTTTTATATTGTATTGCCTTAATTCTATTGCTCTTTGCTTTATTTCTTTGGAATACTCAATTTCTGTTAATTCCATTGCATCATATAAATCTTCTACTTGTCTTCTTTTATTATCTGATTTAATTTTTGATATTTCAAAGTCTATTGCCATACTTTTATAAATCTCTACTTCTTTATTTATATGCTTTCTAAATATATTCTCTATAGCATTTGCTTCTAGGTTTATCTTTTCTTGTTCTAAATCATCAAATGGTCTATTATAACAACAATTATCTAAATATAATTTTAGCATAAACTGTCCTCTCTTTCTATTATACAACATTTTACTGAATTTATCTATATTTCAAAGAAATTTTGTCTTATTTATTTTTTTCTATATTTATATTATACATATCTTTTTATAAATCTTATCATATTTTTCATTTTTGTTCAATTGATTTCACTAATTTTTTACAATTCAAATTCATCTTCTATATTGTGAGAATTTTGATAAGTATTTGAATTAGTGTAATCAAATTTTATTTTTTCATTCTTTTCAACTAAATTATATGCTAAAACTCCAGCCATAGCTTGTACTATTTGCTCTTCAGTATTAGGATTAATGAATGTAATATTCAAATTCTTTTTCAAAATTCTCACCTTCTTCCATTTCAATACTATTAGTAAAGTTTTAAAAATATTACAAAAAAATACACCT
>CANQYS010000003.1 GCA_947628115.1 uncultured Clostridia bacterium
ACATTGTATCATAAGTTTTAATTATGTGTCTTTTTATTTTTCTAAAAACGGTAATTTAATTTTACCATTTTTAATATTTACTTTCTAGTATAATAAAATAATATATTTATTATTTTTAAATTATTTACAACATACACATTTAATACTTACTAATTAACATGTTCAAAAGTTCCAGTAATCCAATTGCATAAATCACCCGTTATACAAATATTAGGATTATTCTTGCCTCCCATAATATATCCTAAACCTGTTATTAATCCATCATCAATGCCATTAGTTAAATAACCCATATCATCTGAATTAACAATGCCTACGACAGTTCCATTAATTGGCCAATTAATATCCTCCAGTTCTAAACTACTTGAATCATAATACCAACCAGAATTATCGTATTCAGACATCTCATCATTTTCATCAGGAGTTTGTCCAAAAAGATAAGAACATTCAATTGAATCTGCTAGTGATCCTCCCTCATCCATTCCATAAGGAGCATAGGCTAAATTTAATATAACATTATTGGTATCATTTATTCCAGTCATTAAGCCAATCATCCAAATTTCGTTATTTTCTTCACCTTCTATAATAATTATTTGCATACCATTTTCTTCACTTGGTATCTCATTTGGTAAATTATTAAATGTTACATTTGTCCATTTATCTCCTAAACGTATTTCTGTAAGCGTATTACCCTTATCTTTATTTTCTTCTATTTGTCCTGTTTTCTTATTTACAGTATATGAATTTCCTGTACTATCACTCGTATAATCGCCATTCTTTCCTTTTATTCCTTCTGGTAAATTTTTATCTAATTCGTCAAAATCAATACCATCACTATTAGGATTATATGCTACTGTAACTGCTGCCAACAATTGTTCTTTTTCAATTTCTTCTTTTGTCTTTTTTACTGCTGTATTTGCTTTATTAAATAATCCCCCATTTAATGCTACGCTTACTGTTACTCCTACTAATATTAGCATTACTATTATTGTTATTATTAATGCTATTAATGTAATTCCTTTTGGGTTAGAAGTTAGTGTTTGGATTTTGGAATTTGGATTTGAGTTTGCCACTGGGGTATTTTTAGTATGTTCTCTGAAGAGCGGGCGGAAAGTCGCGTCCGCCCCTACAGTATTTACAATAGATTTGTTGTTGACATTTCTTATTTTCGGGTCGTCCATGTGTGCAATCCCTACAGCATTTGCATTGATTTTGTTACATTTTTTTGTTTTCTCTTTTAACATGTGTTTTTTCTCTCCTTCTTTTGTTTATTTTTATTTCTATAAAAGGATATTATCACATGTTATTTTATTTTTTAATATTTTTTATGTTTATTTGTAAATATATATTTTTGTTACTCATTCTTTGTTTATATTTTACATTTCTAATTTTTGTCTTTTTGCGAGCAGACACAAGGCCTGCCCCTACAGCATTTGCAGTTATTTTAGTTTTTCGGAATGTTACTTTGAATGTTGTAAGAACCTTATCGATTTAATAAAAATTTAGATTTCTAAATTTTTATTAAATTGTTAAAAGCTAAAACAATTATTTTTTGACAAATGAGCATTCATTTTCAAAAAATAATGTTTTAGCTTTAGTTTATTTTAATTATTTTATCAATATTCAGATAATCTGGTATTTACTTAGACAAGGTAGACTAAATTTACATATTAAGCTTTATAAGACCTCCCTAATTAATTTCATCTAGATTAAAAGGCACATCCTCAATGCCCTGTTCTACAAGTCTATTACGGATCTCATCGTTTAGGCTAACAACAGCGCGCACACCATACTGAAATGAATACGCTCCATATAGACCGCCACCCGCTGTCAAATAGTTGAAATGTGTAATACCAAATCCTAATTCGCTATAGACTATTCGGAACGAAAATTGAATGGTCCAGGGCGGATACCACATAACGATGCGAGATGCCCAAATATAATCATCAGATACTTTAGTTATTCCTAAAGCTAATAGTCTTCCATAATCATCTTCATAATTTTGGTCTGTACTATATGATTTTTTGTCATATACTCCTTCTAACCATTCTCTTAGTTTACTTGAAGAATATAATTCTTTATTTTCACTATATGGAGACGTTGGATTACTTCCTACACATCTTATGCTTTCTATCACTTCATTACTATTATCTTTTCCTACTAATTCTTTGCATTTATCATTTAATGTTCCAATTGCATGATTATATGAATATATTGCTTTTTCTTTATCGCTTAATTCATTATTTTTATCTATATCAGTTTCATTTTTAACTGCAGAATTATCCCATTGTATTGAGCTGTCATTTAAACCTATATCAATTTCTCCTAAAATGTCTTTGCTTATCATCTGTACTCCATTTATTTCATCATCATATAACACAATCCACTTTTTACCATCATAAGTTACTTCTTTTCCCACTAATCCTCTATTTTGACTTTTATCATCTGGATCATATACTTTAATTTCTTCATCTGGTCTTGTAGTTCCAGTCAAATTGTCCGCTGAATACTCTCCTACTCCAGATATTCTAACCTTATATACCGGGTTGTTCATATCATTATCATCATTATCATCATCATATCTAAAGTATACATCAAAATCATAAATTAATTCATCTTCACTCTTTCTGTAACCTAAATCAACTATGTCTAAACCTTGTAATTTATCGGAAAATTTTTCTTCATTTGTTTCTGTATCATCTGAAAATAAAATTGTTGTTCCACTTCCTTCAATAGTAATAATTTTCGATAAATCCTTTCCTTTTCTTTGTCCATTTTCATCTGCTTTTCCAAATAAATAATCCTTTAATATTCCTATTTCTTCTGTTTCTGGTGGTTCTTCTCCCCCACTTATATCTGTTATATTTCCATTTTTCTCTACTTCAAATGAATTATTATTCGGACTTGTACATGTTGCTTTATTTCCTGAAACTGTTACTTTCCATCCTAATTGTTTTAAATTATTTTCTAATTGCGTAAAATCTATCTGTCCATTATCATCCATTGCATTTACTATTTCTGCTAATAATTGTTCTCTATCAACTTCTTTTCTTGTCTTAAATGTTGCTTCTTCTGCTGTGCTAAATAATCCTCCATTTAATGCCACGTTCACTGTTACTCCAACTAATATTAGCATTACTATTATGGTGATTATTAATGCTATTAATGTAATTCCTTTGAGGTCAGAAGTTAGTGTTTGGATTTTGGAATTTGGATTTGAGTAAGTCTTTGAAGAACTAGTTGTCCAAGGCACATCCCCTACATCTTTTGAATTTGTTTTGTTGCATTTTCTTGTTTTTAATTTTAACATGTGTTATCCTCTCCTTCTTTTGTATTGTTTGCATTTATTTTCTTATTTATGTGTATTATAGGTTATATGTTTTTATTTGTCAATTAGTTCTGCACTTTTTTAAAATAAATTTCTTAAATTTAATTTTCTTAAAAAATATTACCACATATTATTTTATTTTTTAATATTTTTTATGTTTATTTATAAATATATATTTTAGTTTTTCATGTTATTTGTTTAAGCAATGTATGATTCTATTGTAATTTAGTTTTTCGGAATGTTACTTTGAATATTGTAGGAACCTTGTCGATTTAATAAAAATTTAGATTTCTAAATTTTTATTAAACTGTTAAAAGCTAAAACAATTATTTTTTGACAAATGAGCATTCATTTTCAAAAAATAATGTTTTAGCTTTAGTTTATTTTAACACTAATTAATTTTATACAATTCCATCTTAATTTTTATATTTAAAGTCTATTCTATATTAGATTGGATTGAACCACATTATTGTAATTTTTCTATTATAATTCATATTCATTTGTGAATTTACCAAATTACAGTCTTGTAGCATTTTACTTAAAAATATATATTTTTGGTACTTGTTAAACTTAATAGCTATGATATAATATTATTTAACGATTGGAGATGATTATTTTGAATTTAAATATAGTTTTAGTTGAACCAGAAATACCACAAAACACCGGGAACATTGCAAGAACATGTGCAGCACTTGGAGCAAAACTTCACCTTGTAAAACCCTTAGGTTTTGATATATCTGATAAATACTTAAAAAGAGCTGGACTTGATTACTGGGATAAATTAGAAATAGAAGAGCATAATAATTTAACTGATTTTTTAAGTAAATATCCACCAGAAAACAATAATATGTTTTTTGTAACTACAAAAGGAAAACATTGCTACTCCGACATTAATTATTCTAATTTTAACACAATTTTTCTTCTATTTGGAAAGGAAACAAAAGGCTTGCCTGAAAATTTATTAATTAAATATATTGACAATGCAATTAGAATTCCTATGAGAAAAACATTACGTTCTCTTAATTTATCAAATTCAGTTGCAATTGTTGCTTACGAAGTTCTAAGACAAAATAATTTTTATAATTTAGAAGAAACAAGTAATTATTTTGACTAGTTAATATTTTATTTTTTCACATACATTATATAATATTTATCCTAATTCTGATGCTTCAAGAATACCTGCACAGCTATTATCTGGTATTGGATTTATTGGTGCTGGAACTATTTTAAGAGATGGTTTTAATATTAAAAAAATTAAAAATAATCAAAAAGATGAGAAGAAATCAAAAGAAGTTCAATTAATATTTAGGTATCATAGAGATATAAATATTAATTCTGTTCTAACTGAAATATCTGCTTTGGAAAATGTAATTGATTTAGAAGAATCTTAAATTAATTACTGTACCTCAATCTGTAAAGTTTTGCAGATTGAGGTTTTATTAAATATACTTTTATCCTGTTTTACTTAGTATATCTCTTTTCATTTTATTCATAATTTTCTTTTCTAATCTTGATATGTAACTTTGAGAAATTCCGAAGCATATCTGCAACTTCTTTTTGCGTTTTCTCTGTTCCACTAATAAACCCAAATCTAAGTTCCATTATATTTTTTTCTCTATTGCTTAATTTTTCTATAGATGCTTTTAAAAGTACTTTATCTACTTCATCCTCTAAACCTCTAGAAGTAATATCGGGCTCTGTTCCCAATATATCTGATAATAGTAACTCATTTCCGTCTCCATCTTGATTTAATGGTTCGTCTATAGAAATTTCTCCTTTTATTCGATTACTTCTTCTTAAATACATTAATATTTCATTTTCTATACATCTGGATGCATATGTTGCAAGTTTTATATTTTTATTTGTATTAAAAGTATTAATTGCTTTCATTAATCCTATAGTACCTATTGAAATTAAATCTTCTATTCCAACTCCTGTATTTTCAAATTTTTTTGCAATATATACAACTAATCTTAAATTTCTCTCAACCAATACTTGTCTTGCCTCTATATCATTATTAGATAATCTATTTAAATACTCTTCTTCTTCCTTCGCATCCAATGGTGGTGGAAGAGTTTGACTTCCTCCTATATAATATATTGGAAATTCTTCAATTTCTTCATTATTTAAATATTTAACATATATTGTACTAAGTTTAGATTTTAATATTTCTAATATATTCATCTTCTACACTCCTCTCATTATTATCTAATACTTCTAGACCTATTAATGATTGATATTTTCCTGATTTATTTAAAACTCCATTATAAATTCCTATTATTACATTATCTAAAACAATGTTCCTTTCTCCAGTTTCTACTACTACTTCATTAGCCTTTATTCCTAGTAGCATTCCATTTTCCTTTCCTAAAGATGTAAATGGAATTAATCTTATTCTGGAAATATATTCGCCTAATTCTATATCTTCTCCATTTACAATCTTATCTAGGTTATCTAAAATATGTTTTGGGATTATATCTTTTAAAACTTGTTTTTCAACAACTATTACTGGTGTTTTTGTTATTGGCTCTTTTAAAAAATTTCCTGTATCAATAATTGCTTTTATAAATGCACATTTATTATTCATATTTATTTTTACGGAACAAAACATATCCTTTTTTGTGAATTTTCCTTTTATATTTTTAAATGCTGTAGTTATTATTATAAATCCGAACAATTCCTCCTGCTAAAACTATTTTTATTGGATATGTACCTATTAATACTCCGTTTTTCCATTAATATTTTTTGTGGATTTATAAAATATAAAAGTGCAAAAGAAACCCCTCCAAATGTAAATGATGTTAAATAAAAAATTATTAATTCTTTAAAAAAACTTTTTATATTTTTTGGATTATATGCAATATATACCATACAAACTGATAAAATAATTTTTAAAAATATATTTGAATATATCTGTAAAAATGACATATATGCTATAATTGCATATATACTTCCCACAGTAGCAGATATTAAAGTTCTTATTATTTTTATTGGAGCTTTTAATATAATACTAGTTGCATATAAAATAATAAAATTCATAAATAAATTTTCGAGGAAAATAATATCTATATATATTGTCAATAGGTCACCTCTTACTTAGTTAGTACTATTATATTTTACTCCAGCTTGTATAAATAATGTGTCGTATCTTGAGCGCGAAAAAAAGAAATAATCTACATTTTCAGATTATTTCTTTTTCATTTATCTTTTAATTTTTATTGTATAGGAAAAAACGACTTTTATTTTGGCAATATTTAAACTACCTTTATTTGCGTTTTAAAATAGTAAATAAAATTATCTTGAAAGCAATCTTAGCAAAATGCCTTTATTATTTATTTCCTTTCTTTCTTAAGAAAGATGGAATATCTAAGTCTCCTTGCGTATCTTTATTTTCTGTTGGTGTTGGAATAGAATTTATTTTTTTATTCCAAGTATTTGTTACTAAATTTTCTACACCTATACTAGATATTGCTGGTTCTTTTTCAAATCCTGTAGCAATAACTGTAATTGTTATTTCATCACCTAATGTCTCATCTGTTACTACACCAAATATAATATTGGCTTCTGGATCCACGCTTCTTTGAATAAGTTCTGCTGCAGTGTTAGCTTCTTGTAATCCCAATTCGCTTCCACCTGTTATGTTTATAATAACACCTCTTGCTCCTTCTATAGATGTTTCTAGTAATGGACTTTGAATTGCTTGTTTTGCAGCATCTTCTGCTCTGTTTTCTCCACTTGCTCTACCAATTCCCATATGTGCCATTCCTGTATTTAACATTACCGTTTTAACATCTGCAAAATCTAAGTTTATTAATCCTGGTACCGAAATTAAATCTGATATACCCTGAACACCTTGTCTTAAAACATCATCCGCCATTTTAAATGCCTCTACTATTGATGTTCTTCTATCTATAATTTGTAATAATTTATCATTTGGTATAACAACTAATGTATCTACTTTTTCTTTTAAATTAGCAATTCCTTTTTCTGCTTGATTTAATCTTTTCTTTCCTTCAAAAGTAAATGGTTTTGTAACAACTCCTATTGTTAATATTCCAAGTTCTTTTGCTGCTGCTGCAACTATTGGAGCTGCTCCAGTTCCAGTTCCTCCTCCCATTCCTGCTGTAACAAATACCATATCTGCTCCTCTTAGTACTTCTGCTATTTCAGCCTTACTTTCTTCTGCAGCTTGCATACCAATATCTGGATTAGCACCTGCTCCTAATCCTCTTGTTAATTTTTCTCCTATTTGAATTCTTGAATTCGCTTTTGATAATTGAAGAGCTTGTCTATCTGTATTAACTGCTATAAATTCAACATTTTTTATTCCAGATTCAATCATCCTGTTTATAGCATTATTTCCAGCACCTCCAACACCAATTACCTTTATTGTTGCTGTACCATCCATCATATAACTGTTTTCTTCATAATCTGTATCCATCATTTTGTTTAATCCTCCTTTATATTTTGTTTTTAGAATTTTGAAGTTAGTATTCTGTATGTTATACCACTTATTATTCCATATATATTTTTTAAAATTTATAACTTATTATCATTGTATTTAGTATTTGATATTTTGAATTTAAAAGTTATATATAATAAACTCATATCATTAAATACAAAATACTCTATGAGTAGAAAAACTCTTTTATTCTTTCCATAACTGTTTTTAAAAAGTTTCCCTCTGTTTTAGCATCTATACTACTAGAAACAGTTTTAGCATATGGTCGAGATGCAATATATTTTACTAATGCATAGCTTGATCTAAAATTTGGTTTAATTGTGCTTATTAATCTTCCTGTTGATATTTTTACTGGAATATTTAACGTTATTTTTCCAGCTACATCACTTTTATTTATATTTGTAATTCCTTGACCTGTTAAAATAACATTATTTATATTAGATTTTATTCCTTCGTTTGAAATATTTTTATTTACTAATGAGAATATTTCTTCAACTCTTGCCTCTATTACTTCAATTAATTGAGAACTTTTTATAGTTTTAGTTCTTTCCTCACCTTTATATGTATTTAATATTATATCAGTATCATTATCAATAAAAGATTTTAATGCTAAACCATATTGTTTTTTTAATCTATCCGCTTCTTCTTCACTTATATTAAAAACATAAGCTATATCAGAGGTTATATTATCTCCTCCTAAAGGTATTGTATTATTATAAACAAAAGTTTCTCCTTCAAATACGCCTATATCAGTATTACTTGCTCCAATATCTAATATCATTATATTATCTTTTAATTCATTTTTATCTAATATTAATTGTCTCTCTGCAAGAACATTTGAAACAATTCCATCTATTTCTATATTTGCCTTTTTAAAAACATTTGTTAGTTGCTTTACATATGCCTTGTCTGCTAAAATAACTTGTCCTTTTACTGTGAAAGTTGAACTTAAACTTCCCACAGGATCATCTATTATTCTACCATTATCTAGTGAAAATTCACTTGCTACTATATCTATTAGCACTTTATCTTCCGGAATATCTATGTCTTTTACTTGCATTATCGCTGATATTACATCTTTTGTTGAAATACCTGCATATTTATCTTTTGCTTCTTTTAAAATACTATTTTGAACAATTGTTATATACTTTCCTGGTATTGTAACATATGCCGAATGTATTTTCAGATTTGCTACATCTTCTACTTCTGAAATAGCTTTAGAGATAGCTGCAATTACTTCTTCTTCATCTGTAATTTTTGACTTCTTCATTCCAAAGCATTTACACTCACTTGTTGCAATAAATTCAACCTGATTAAAGTTATTTACTTCTCCTACTACAACATTTACTTTGGAAGTACCTATGTCAATACCTACAATTATATCACCTATAGCCAAGACAAATTCCTCCATTTAATTACTATATTTTTCATTGGTATTAGAATATTATATTTTGAAAAAAAAGTCAATAGTAATGTTACATTTTTGTCACGTTTTTGTAATCATCTTGTAATAAAATAGTAGCCCCTATATTTATATATCCTAGGGCTACTTGATTTTCATCTTCAGGCTTGATAAATACTCCTTACTTTGGACGATGGACAATCCTCAGTCACAGGTATTCTCCTCATAGTTCGAGGGATGTTTTACAAGGTTTGAGGGTCCCCCTCGTTTTACTCGCCTTTTAATTTTTCTGCTCTGTCAGCAGCTATTAGATTATCTATCATTTCGTCTAAATCACCATTTAAAAAATTCTCCATTTGATATATACTCATCCCAATTCTATGATCTGTAATTCTTCCTTGAGGATAATTATATGTTCTTATTTTTTCACTTCTATCTCCACTACCTACTTGTGATTTTCTTTCGTTTGCAAGCTGAGCATCTTGCTTTGCTTTTTCTTGTTCGTATATTCTAGATTTTAATAACCTCATTGCATACTCTCTATTTTGAAGTTGAGATCTTTCAGTTTGACATTCTGCAACAATTCCTGTAGGTTCATGTATTAATCTTACAGCAGATGATGTTTTGTTTACATGTTGTCCTCCTGCACCTGATGCTCTATATACTTCCATTTTTACATCTGCCGGATTTATTTCTATTTCTACATCTTCTACAACTGGTAGAACTGCGACAGTTGCTGTAGATGTATGTATTCTTCCACTACTTTCTGTATCAGGAACTCTTTGTACTCTATGTACTCCACTTTCAAACTTTAATCTGCTATATGCACCTTTACCTGTAACCATAAAAGTTATTTCTTTATATCCACCAAGTCCTGTTTCATTTTCATTTAAAACATCTATTTTCCAATGCTTTGTCTCTGCATACATAGAATACATTCTAAATAACGTTCCAGCAAATAAAGCAGCTTCTTCTCCTCCAGCGCCTCCTCTTATTTCACAAATAATATTTTTATCATCATCTGGATCTTTAGGAATTAATAAAATTTTTAATTCTTCTTCTATTTTAGGCAATTTTTGTTTTGCCTCTTGATATTCAATTTCTGCAAGTTCTTTTAATTCTTTATCCTCTAGCATTAATTTTGCTTCTTCTAAATCAGCTTTTACTTTTTTATATTCTTTATATTTCTCTGCAACATCAGAAATTAATGCATGTTCTTTCATTAATTTTTGCCATTCACTTTGTTTGGCAATTATTTCTGGATCACTAATTTTTTTATTTAATTCATCATACTTTTTTTCTACATCCTCTAATTTTTGAAACATTATATATCTCCTCTTTATTTAATTTAACATGTATAATTATACATTATATTTTTATAATTTTCAATCCTACACATATAAATTAATAAATTGGAGTTTGTGAGTGTAAACACTCACAGTGAATAGTGAAGATTGAATAGTGAATAATATAGGAAGAAAAATTGCATAAATGCAATTTTTCATACATTAATTATTAATTATTCACCATTAATTCTTCACTCTTCACTAAACAAACGCTGTAGAGGCGGACGACTCTGTCCGCCTGCAAATGGACCGCCCCCCAATGGTTAATTTAAGGTGAATTCTTTCGCAGTCCCAAAAATCCCCAAAATTAATGATTTTTAGGAACAGTCCCTAGAATTCCCCTTACACAAACTACAATTTATAAATTAATTAAATTATAATTTATATTTAATTTATTTAATATTTCTTCCTCTCTATCAGAACATGTAAATATTAAAACTTGATTATTTTTATAATTCTCGTAAATAAACTTTAAAATATTTTCTAATCTTTCATTATCATAATATGCAAATGTTTCATCTAATATAATTGGCATTTTTTCTTCTGTTATTTCATTCATCGTAGATAATCTAAGAGATAAATATAATTGATCAATTGTACCAATACTTAATTTATTACAATCTACGTATTCACCGCTTTCTATTTCTACTTTAAGTCCATACTCACTATTAAAACTTACATTATTATATTTGCCATTAGATATTTTTTGCATTAATAAAGATAAATCTTTTGTAAATTTAGGTGTAATCTCATTTTTCATTTCATTATATGCTTCTTCTAAAGTTTCTTTTGCAATATTTATACTTTTTTCTAAATCTAGTAAATCTTTCATTTGCTCTTTATAATATTCTAATTGTTCTTCACATTCAGATTTATTTTCTAATTTATTATCTATATCTTTTTCTTTAATAATTAATGTATTTAATTCTATTTTCTTATTATTATATTCTTTATTTAATATTTCTATTTGTTCATTTATAAATTCCAAATTATTATTAAATAATTTTATTATTTCTTCGTTATTAAAATATTTATTAAATTTATTTTTTATTAAAATTAATTCATCATTATTTTTTTTATTTATTTTTTCTTTTATATTTAATATTTCTTTTTCTTTATTATTTTTATTTTCTTCTAATATTTCTATTTCTTTTTCTATTTTTATTTCTTCTATTTTTTTATTTTTTTTAATTTTATTTAATTTATTTTTTCTAAAAATATAACTTAATATATTTAATATTAAATAAACAATAGTACCATAAATAATTATTTTTTCTATAATTTTTGGTAAGTTAATAAAATTAATTAAAATATTTAATATTATTAATATTGAAATAAAAAATAAATTAATTATATTTTTTTTATTATTTTTTTCTTTTATTTTTTTATTATCATTTATTTTATTTTTTAAATAATTTATTTTTTCGCTATATTCTTTTTTTATATTTTCATTAATATTAATTTTTTCATTTTCTTTTTCATTTTTTTCTTTAATATTTTTTATTTCATCAACTAAATTAATTTCTTTTTCTATTATTTTTATTTGCTGTTCTACTTCTATTTTATTTTGTTTTATTTCTTTATTAATATCTAAAAAATAATCTATCTCTTTTTTATTTTTTTCTAATTCTTTTATTTTATCTGTAATATCATTTAATGGTCTTCCAACTGTTCTATCTGTTCCAACATCTTCAAGTAATTTTTTTGATAAATTTCCAACTACTTTTTTATATGATGTATTATCTTCTCCCGAAGATAATATATTAGCTATTTTTTGTGTTAATAAGTTTTGATTGTTATTGTCTAAAATTACTCCTTGCTGTTCTATTAAATTTGTATTTAAAAATAAAATTTCATCAATTTTCGTTTGATCATAAAAAAATTGATTTCCTTTATTTTTATCTATATTAAATTGCTTAGATATTTCTTCCATATTATTATTATATATTTTTGGATTTTTTTTAGAAAATTCTCTAAAAATTTCAAATTCTTCTCCGTTATCTAATATATAATTTATTTTTCCAGAAAATTCTTCAGAATTCCATGGTTTATATTTTTCATAATCTGATATTTCTTTTCCATTTTTATTTTTTGAAATTCCATATAACATACAATATATAAATTTTAAAATTGTACTTTTACCTGATTCATTTTTTCCATATATTAAATTTATATTTTTTTCTAAATTAATTTCTTTATTTTTTATTTTTCCAAATCCATTTATTTTTAAATAATTTATTTTCAAAAAATCACCTCATATTTTTTATTGATTATTAATTAAGTTTAAATAATATTTTTTGGTCAAAATCATATTAAAAATTTGATAGCTAAATTTTATTTTTTATATTTCATTATTTTACAAGTTTTTTGTTTTAATGTCAAAATCTGCTTTTCCATTTTCTTCAAATGCATTTTTATGTCTTTGAATTATAGTTTTCAAATTGACAATTTTTTCTTAGTATAATTTTCGATTTTTATTTCAAGTTGATTTTGAATAGTAATCCTTTTTTTCCCAATTATCGATTTTACATAATTTATGCAGATCTACTTATTTACATAATTTTAGTGCTTGCGTCTGTCTTTATACTTTTGTTAACAATTTGTTTCTGTTTCTAAACTTTTGTTCGTATATCTGTTCATTAATTTTAAATTTTAAATTCACAACTCTATTTAGTCAAGATTGAATTTTGAATTAAGTTTACATATTTTTTTGTTCCTATTGTTTGTATTTTACGCCAATTTTGTCTTCTTCTATTTTCTCTCTATTTGATTGTTGTTTTCCCTTATTTCCCATATTTTTCAAAAGTTATCCACAGATAGTTTTTAGTCCTCTTTTTTGGCTATTTTTTACATTTTAGCAGTTTTTATTCAAAAGATTTTAAACCTATTTCTATTGCTTTTTTTATGTACTCTTCCTCTTCTGGTTTATCTTTTAATCTTTTTAACATCTTGTTTATAAATATGCCTTTTAAATTTTTTTGTTTAGACAAAATGTCAAAATTGTACTCTATTTTTGTTTTATCCTTTACTTTTAAAATATTTTCTTTAGCAATTAGTTTACATATTTTATTTTTGTTTATTTCTATTTTTTTGGTTCCTTCAAGTATAATTTTATAGAATTTATCTTCTTCTACATCAACTTTATTTATCTCTTCTATTAAATTTTCTTCTGAATTAATATGAGAAATGTTTATACTTTTTTCTGCAAAAGTCCTATTATCTATTTTTATAAATTTTATATTTTTTTGTTTTAAGTCATTTCCTTTACTATTATTTATTTTGTCATTTTGATAAGCAATTTTATTTAAATTGTTTCTTTCTTTTTTTATTAAATTGTTTCTTATTATTAAATTATTTATTTTATTTTTTTCTAAATTATTTTCAATTTTTAATTTATTTATTTTATTTTCTTCTATATTATTTTTTATTTTTAATTTATTTATTTTATTTTTTTCTGAATTATTTTTTATTTTTAATTTATTTATTTTATTTTTTTCTGAATTATTTTTTATTTTTAATTTATTTATTTTATTTTTTTCTAAATTGTTTTTTATTTTTAATTTATTTATTTTATTTTTTTCTGAATTATTTTTTATTTTTAATTTTATTTTTTTATTTTTTCCTGAATTACTTTCTTTTTTTAATTTATTTATTTCTATATCTAAAAAACCATGTTCTCCAAGTTCATCAAATCCAAAAGAAATTAATGAGCCTGGATATATAAAATTATTTTCATTATTATTGTAATTTGATTTGTGAATATGTCCTAATGCAACATAATCAAATCCTACCTTTTTTAATTTCACAGAATTTATTGGATTATATTGCATATCCAAAGTCTTACTAGCATCTAATGACCCATGAATTATTAATATATTTATTTTATTTTTATTTTTTATTTCAATTTCATCTATTTTAGAATCAATACAATAAAAATCAGAAAATCCATATCCATAAATATCTACATCTTCCAATTCTATTCTTTTTATTTCTCCTTTAAATATGGTTACATTTTCGTTCCATTCATATGTATTATAAAAAGAATTATTTAAAAATGGGTCATGATTTCCTGGTGAAATAAAAATTTTTGTTTCTGGAATTGTTTTAAATAAATTATTTATATATTCTATAGTACTTTCTCTAATATATTCTTGCTCATATAAATCCCCTGATATAAATAAAAAGGGGATTCGTTCTTTTTTTATATATTCAATTGCTTTCTTAAAAGCCTCTCTTTGTTCTAATCTTCTAATACTAGCTAATTCTTTTTTTGAAGCTAGCACTGTAAATGGGCTATCAAAATGAATATCAGCCATGTGTACAAACCTCATATTTACCTCCAATTTATTTACTGTTTGACTTTTATTTATTTTCTAATAAAAAATTCCTTGCAATTATTCCATTAATATGTATTGGTGCTCTTTTTTTTATTTGTAATTCTATTTTTTTATCTAAAATATATAAAACCGCTTCATCTATTCCTTTGTCTGCTAAGCTATTTAAATATTCTAAATCCTCAAAATTTCTATCTTTACTTGTTCTATCTGCAATAAATAATATTTTAGAGTATATATCCATATTTTTATTTCCTGTAGTATGGTTTGCTATTGCTTGTCCCATACTTTCGGAAAAGCCAAATTGTTTTATGGCTATATCTTTTCCTATTTTGGCATGTAATAACCCTGTATTTACTTTTTCTGTTTCGTCTATTTCTATATTATTTTCCTTTACATATTTTAATTTTTCTTCTTCCGTCATTTCTTTTGCAACATCATGTGCAATTCCTATTTTTGATGCAATTTCTACGTCTGCCCCATATTTTTTAGCAAGTTCTATTGAACGTTCCATAACACATTTGCTATGGTAATATCTTTTTTCTGATAACTTATCTTTTATATATTCTTGTATTTCATTTAAGTTCATTTTCTGTCCCTTTCTTTTATTTTTTTGCGCCTTTTACTCCATTTCCTAATGCTAATATGTTTTGATCATAAGAATATGTTCTATTTTGTCTTTCTCTATTTCTTTTGAAAGCAATTTCCACTAATTCATCTAGTTCTTTTTCAAATGGTTTGTTAGTAGCTTCCCATAAATAGTATGATAATGCCCCAGGAATTGTATTAATTTCATTAACATATATATTATTATCTTCCATATCAATCATAAAATCAATTCTTGCAACTCCACTACATCCCAATATCTTAAATGTTTTAACTGCTATATCTTGGATTTTCTTATGCATTTCTTCTGGTATATCTGCTGGCACTTTTCTTTGTAAAGTTGCCATACCTTTTGAACCGCCTGTTTTAGACTTGCTTCCCCCAACATATTTATCTTTATAACTTAAT
Organism: uncultured Clostridia bacterium; assembly: GCA_947628115.1. Lineage (GTDB taxonomy): Bacteria > Bacillota > Clostridia > TANB77 > CAG-508 > CAG-452. The sequence continues at coordinate 15,884 of CANQYS010000003.1, forward strand.
ATTTCATCACTACCTATTGGCTGTTCGCATGTAGATGGAATAGCATCTATCATATCCCCTAAAACTGAGCAGTTTATTTCTTTTAAGTTAGTAATAGCTTTTTCTACCATTATCCTATCTGAAAATTCCATTGCAAACTCGATAGCTTCTGCTAATCCTTCTCTATTATTTGCCTTTTTTATACCTACGCTCGAGCCTAAATTTCCGGCTTTTACTATAACAGGATATGTTAATTTATCTTCAATTTCTTTTATATATTTATCTTCACCTTTTATATAATCTAGAGAGTAAAATGCAACATACTCTAATGAAGGTATATTTTGTTCTTTTAGAATTCTTCTCATCATTATTTTATCCATACCTATGCTTGATGCTAAAACGTCTGGTCCAATATATGGTATTCCTAAAATTTCTAAAAAGCCTTGTATTGAACCGTCCTCTCCGTTTGTTCCATGCATTATTGGAAATGCAACGTCTATTGTATTTATAATATTGCTAGAAAACATCTTATTATTAACTCTTAAAACATTTGCTTTGTTTCCATTATTTACACACACTATTTCTTCGCATTTTTTTATTAATTTATCCATATCTTTATATTCTTTTAAATCAAATAAGTTTTCTCCTGTATACATTTTTCCATTTTTACTAATATATATAGGTATTATTTCATACTTATCTTTATTTAAGCTAGTTATTGCCTGATTTGCAGTAATTATAGATATTTCATGCTCTACTGATTTCCCTCCAAAAAAAACTCCTATTTTAATTTTCATAAATATACACCCTTTCCTATAAATAATTATCTGGTAAATCATTTTCAAATAAAACAACTGTATCTTTATCTAAAAATTCATTCATTTTATTTATTGCATCTATTAAATTTTTAGCTATATATACATTTTCTTTATTATATTTTTCTTCTAATATTCCTTCTAAAATTGGCTTTGCTTGTTTCTCTCCAACTAAAATTATATAATCGCAAGCTTTAGCTGCTTGTTTACCTAAATTTTTATTGTACTCTTCTACTTTTTCTCCTAAATCTACAATTCCTGGTGTTATCAAAATTCTTTTTTTGTTTTTAAAACTTTTAAGTACATCTAATGCCATTTTAGCACCTTTTACATTTGAATTATATGCATCATCAATTATTATTGAACCATTTAGATTTCTTTTTAATTCTAATCTATGAGTAATAGGCTTCAAAAATCTTATTCCTGCAGTTATTTCCTCTTTATTTAATCCTAATTCATCACATACTGCAACTGCACCAACTATATTTATTATATTATGAATTCCTAATAATTTCGTTTTTACCATTATTTCTTTATTGTTTTTCATATGGATATTAAAATTAGATCCAAATTCATTAATATTTATATCTGTTGCATAATAATCACATTTACTATCTAAGCCAAATTTTATATTGTTTTCTTTAAACGTAATTTGTTTTATATTTTCATCTTCATAATTAACAAATGATTTTCCTTCTTGAGGTAAACTTTCTATTAATTCCATTTTTGTTTTTCTTACATTTTCTATTGTTTTAAATGTTTCTAAATGTTGTGGTCCGATAGCTGTTAATATTCCATAATTAGGCTTTACTAAATCACATATTTCTTTTATATCTCCAATATTTTTTGCTCCCATTTCACATACAAAAATCTGATGAGTATTATCTAGTTTTTCATTTATTGTTCTTACAACTCCCATTGTTGTATTATAGCTTTCTGGTGTTATTAGAGTATTATATTTTTGTGATAATATTGTTCCTAAGATATACTTTGTACTTGTTTTTCCATAACTTCCTGTAATTCCAATTACTTTTAAATTTTGATTTGACTTTAGTTTATTTTTTGCCATATTATAGTATTTAAGTTGTATACTTTTTTCTACTGGCAAGTTTATGATATTTACAAATAAAATAAATATATATGAAAATATAACTAAAATATTTAATATAATTATTAAATAAATATTTCTATATATATTTAATATACTTCCTATTATTATTAATATAAATATTTCTGTTACATACATTCTTTTTATTCTAGAAGTTATAACTAATGGTTTTTTTTCTATATATTTGTCTCTACCTAAAAATAATACAAAAATCCAAATAACATTAATTATTAGCCCAAGATTCATGTTAAAAATTAATATTATACTAGGTATTAATAAAACTAATTCTTTTATTTTTATTGTTTTATTATTTTTTATCCATTTAATATATCTTTCATTTTTATATGATTCTAATTGTAACATATGATATGCATGCCTTGATTTATAATATATATATATATATATACTAATAATCAATATATTTAGTAATATAAAATTAGTCATATTTCCTCCTATTTATCATTTTTAATAAATTCATCTAAAATTAATAAACATTCATTTAATTTATCTAAATATGAAAAATGTCCTGCTCCCTCTAATACTGCAATTCCACTATTAGGGATTAATTTTTCCATTTTTTTTGCATCTTCTAAAGGTGTTGCAGTGTCTTTATCTCCCCAAATCATTAGTGTTGGAACATTTATATTCGGCATAATATTTTGCTCATCTTCATTTAATATAATATTCATAGTTTTTCTTAAGACTTCTGGAGAAGATTTATAGTCTGAAGATCCAAATTTACTTAATGCTTTCTCCCTTAATGGCTCTAATTTTTTCGGAAATATTTTTACTATATTTTTTATTAATTTAAAAGTATATACTTTAAAATAATATGATAATTTTCTTTTTGGTTTAATACCTGCACTATCAATTAGCACTATTTTATTAATTTTCCCTAAATTTCTTCCTGCATAATTTATGATCATTCTTCCTCCATTTGAATGTCCTATAAGAATTGGATTTTCTATTTTTAATGCATTAATAAAATCTGATAAAAAATTTCCAAAATCATTTGTACTCATTGGTTTATCTGGCAAATCGCTTTTACCAAATCCTATTATATCAACATTATATACTTTAAAACTCTTAGCTAAATATTTTTGTAATGGTTTCATCGTTTCTAAAGAAGCAAGCCAACCATGTAATAGTATTACTGGTTTTCCTTCTCCTTCTATTTCATAGTTTATTTTTTTATTGTTTATTATAACTTCCAATTTATATCACCATTACTTTTAATATTTATTAATATTTATTTTTTACTTATCTATTTTATAACATTTTTTTATAAATGAAAATACTTTTTCCGTAAATAAATACAAGACATTAATAAAAATGTCTTGTTACATTCTTCATAAAACATATTAATATTATTTTGTTCATTGTAACATGTATTAACTTTTTTTGTCTTCCAATATTATAACCTGGTCAATTATAATTCATCAGTATACCAAAAGTCAACTTTATAAACTAAAGTAATTTTAAATCTTTTATTATTTTAGTAGTTGATATTCCTCTTGTTCTATCCAAATATATTAAATTACAAAAATCTTTTAAATATTCAAACTTATCACTTCCTGTCCAATCACTTCCGCATTACTGTTATATCTACCTTATATTTTTTTATATCCTCTATTTTTTGTGTCCAACTATTTTCTGGAATAACTAAATCAACATATCTTATTGCCTCAAGCATTTCTTTTCTAGTTTTAAAATCATTATATGCCTTCTTTCCTTTAATTTTATTAAATTCATCCGTAGACAAAGCTACTATTAAATAATCTCCTAATTCTTTTGCTCTTTTTAATAGTCTAATATGTCCATAATGTAATAAATCAAAAGTTCCATATGTCAAAACATTTTTCATTATATTTTCTTCTCCTTTTTTAATTGTTTTATCTATCATTAATATCATCTATTTTTAGTACTTTATTCATACTCCCTTATTTTTTATTAAAATTCTAGTAATTTGTTTTACTGTTGACAAAATATGTTTTTAAATGTACAATCATTACGGAACATTAAATGAGGAGGATTTTATGTGGGGAGATATAGCAATTACTTTTTTGTTAGCTTTTATAACTTCTTACGTTTTTACGCCATATACAGTAAGACTAGCAAGAAAAGTTAAAGCATTAGATATACCAAAAGATCGTAGAAAAATTCATAAAAAAATAATGCCAAGACTTGGCGGACTTGCAATAGTTATAGGATTTTTTATTTCTGCTATTTATTTAATCATTGTAATGATAATAGAAAAAAAATTAGATATATTTACAAATTACTATTATATAAAATTAATAGGTTTTTTTATTGCTGTTATTGTATTAGAAATCTTCTGCTATTTTGATGATACAAAAGGTATTAAACCAATAGTAAAACTAATTGGTCAATTAATAGCTGCTGTAATTGTAGTTTGTAGTGGATTAGTAATAGATAGAATAGTTATAACAGGATCTGAAAGAATTATATCAAATGAAATATTTTTAAAAATATTTACTATTATATGGATAATTGGAATAACAAATGCTATAAATTTAATTGATGGGTTAGATGGACTATCAACAGGTGTGTCTTTAATATCTTCAATTTGTTTAATGATAATATTTATATTTAATGGTTCTCCTATTATTTCAATAATACTTGCAGCAGCATTGTCAGGATCATTACTTGGGTTTTTACCATTTAATTTTAACCCGGCAAGAACATTTATGGGTGATACAGGCTCAAATTTTATAGGCTTTACATTAGCGATAATATCAATAATGGGTGTAGCCAAAACATATACTGCAATAATAATTGTAGCTCCATTATTGGTACTTGCTTTGCCAATATTTGATACTTCATTTGCAATAGTAAGAAGAGTATTTAAAGAAAAATCCCTTAAAGCTATTTTTAAAGCTGATAGGGGACATCTTCACCACAAATTAATAGATAGGGGATATACCCAAAAACAAGCAGTATTTATATTGTATGGAATAAGTGCTACATTTGGTCTTTTTGCAATTATTCTTTTAGAAAGCGGATTTTGGAAAGCTATATCGTTTGCATTACTTGTAATTGCTATTACTGCAATCGGTTATAAAGATATATTTAGAATTAAAAAAAATAAAAAGAATATATAAACCTCATTTATTCTTATAATTAATAGATAGAGGTTTTTTAAAATAAAATATATAATTATTTGGAGGTTTTTATGAACGTAGTAATGATAATGGCTGGAGGTGTAGGGAATAGATTTGGTAGCAATATACCAAAACAATATATAAGACTTAACGGAAAACCAATTATTGATTATGTAATAGAAAATGTACAAAAATCTAAATCTACAGATAAAATATTAATTGTAATTGACAAAAAATATATAAAATACTCTCATATTCTTTCAAATAATTCATTTGACTTTGCTGAAAATGGCAATGAAAGATATGAATCTATTAAAAATGGATTTAATTATATCAAAGCACATTATAATTGCAATAAAATTCTTATAGCTGATGCCGTTGCTCCTTTTATATATCCAGAGTTAATAGACGATTATTTTTCTAAATTAGATGATTATGATGCTGTTATTACTTCCCAAAAAATAACTGGTGCATTAGGTAACTATTACTATGATCCATTGGATAGAGAGGATTTTTACATTACACAATCTCCAGAAGCATTTAAATTTGATTTAATATATGAAAATTTTAATCCAAATTTTAAAAGCCAAGAATTAGCATGGCAGTTGCCAAAAGAAACTAAAAAATACTTGAATTTTAATTTTAAAAATAATTTAAAAATTACATATAATTTTGAACTAGAATATGCTGAATATTTAATAAAGTATCTTCAATTAAAAAAATCAAATGGCTTCTTGAATGTTCATGATAAAAACTTTTTTGTTACAGAAGGTATTAGTAATTATTTATTACGAATATATCCAGAAGAAACAGACAAATGGTTAAATAAATTATATTTATACTATAAAGAACTTACTAATAAATATGGAGATTTTAAGCAAGTTATTGCAAATCAGTCTTCTCGCTATGGCTCTGTACTATTAATACAGGATAATAATGAAAATGAATTTATAATAAAAGTAATACCAGAATTTTTGCATAGATATGAAAGTGAACGTGATTCTTATAAGGTTTTATCAAATAAATTTCTATGTAAATTGCTAGATTATGATAATAGTAATAATTCTATTATTTTAAAAAAATTAAGAAATGCAACACCTGCATTTTTTGAAGATAATATAAATTTAACTAACTTTTTCTCAAGAGTATTTACCAATACAACACTTTATACAAATGCTCTAAAAGATAAAGCCTTCATAAATTTTTATAATAATCTGAAAGAAAAATTAACTAATAAAGATAAAATAAAATATTTATCATCTGAAATAACATATTGTTTAGGAAAAGCTGTAGACTTTTTTAATAATTATTTTAGTAATTCTAAGCTATATATAATACATGGAGACCTAAGAAAAGATAATATTTTAAAAGATGATAATGATTATTATGCAATTGATCCAATCGGTTACATTGCACCAATTGAATTTGAAACTTCTAGGTTTATTATTGATGATATAACTTCTAATAATTTATTTAATATGAATGATAGATTAGATTTACTATTAAATTATTTTTCAAAATGGTTTAACAAAAAAAATATACTAATTGCTACATACATATTTACTGCATTTATAACATATAATAGTACATTTGAAAATGTTGATATGTCTCAAACAAAGGATTATATAAAACTAATGGATATAATAGAACGTGAAATAGAGGAATAGCATATGAAAGAAAAAATTAAAAAAATTATATATAATTTACCCATATATCTTAAAAATTACATAATATTAGAAAGCAATCCAGATTTATCAGATAATACATATTCCCTATATAAAATGCTACTAGAAAACAACGTCAATAAAAAATATAAACTTTTCTGGTTCGTTTACGACAAAAATATGTATAAACATATTAAAATAAAAAATGTATATTTTATTAATGCATTTGGACAAATTAGTTTATTTGATAAAATAAAAAAAATATATATAAATTTTAAAGCAAAATATATAATAGATTGTAATAAGTTTATATATAAAATGAATAAAAATCAAAAAAGATTGCATCTTGGACATGGCATGCCATATAAATTAGTTCCAGAGTATTGTAATTTAACAGGTGAAACAGATTATATATTAAGTCTTTCTAATTTTTTTAATGATAACATAGCAAAACTACATCTTGTAGATAAAAGTAAAATAGTTACACTTGGATTGCCCAGAAATGATGATTTATTTTCTAGAAATAAAAATATAAAAAATTTATTTAAAATTATTAATTATGAAAAAGTCGTAATTTGGCTTCCTACTTACAGGCAACACAAAAACAAAAATGCAGAATTATCTATGAATAGTTTATTTACTTTAGGAATTCCAATTATATATAATCTTGAAAATCTAAAAAAGTTAAATAGTACATTAAAAGAACTTAACATTTTATTAGTATTAAAACCACATCCAGCACAAGATTTATCTGCAATTAAAGCAGAAAATTTGTCTAATTTTATTATACTTTCTGATTTAGATTTAAAACAAAATAATATAAATTTATATGAATTTTTAGGACAAACTGATGCATTAATTACAGATTACTCATCCGTATATTATGATTATTTATTATTAGATAAACCAATTGCAATTACTGTAGATGACTTTGAAGATTATAAAAAAACTTTTAATTTTGTATATGATGATATATTTAAAGTAATAAAAGGTGAATATATAAATAACTATGATAATTTAATAACATTTTTTAAAAATATATCTACTAATAATGATGTAGCACAAAAAGAAAGAGAAAAATCAAAGAAATTGTTACATAATTATTATGATGGAAATTCTAGTAAAAGAGTTTATGAATTTTTATTAAATAGTATGGGACTATGATAATATAAGGAGTTTAAACATGAAAGACCAAATAAAAATTGGAAGTATTTTATCATATATAGTAATTATTCTTAATATATTAGTTGGATTAATTTATACTCCTATAATGTTAAGGATAATGGGCCAATCTGAATATGGAACATACTCACTAATTTCTTCGATTATAGGATATTTAACTGTTTTAGATTTGGGCTTTGGTAATGCTATTATTATATATACATCAAGATATAGAACAAAAAACCAAAAAGATGAACAAGCAAAATTAAATGGAATGTTTCTAATAATATATTCTATAATTGGTATTATTTCTGGAATTTTGGGTGGAATCCTCTATGCAAATATTGATACTATGTTTGCTTCTACAATGAATTCCTTAGAGTTACAGAAAGCAAAAATAATGACAATTATATTAATAATAAACTTAGTATTTACATTTCCATTAAGTATTTTTGGTTCTATAATAACAGCCTATGAAAAATTCATATTTTCAAAAATAATAAATATATTAAGAATTATACTTATGCCAATTATTATGCTTCCATTGCTTTATATGGGCTATAGATCTGTAGCAATGACAGTAGTTACCACAATATTAAACATATCCTCTTTAGTTATTAACTTAATTTATTGCTTAAAAGTTATAAAAATAAATTTTATCTTTGGGAAATTTGATACAAAATTACTTAAAGAAATATTTGGATATTCATTTTTTATTTTCTTAGCTATAATCGTGGATAAAATAAATTTAAATATAGATCAATTTATTTTAGGTTCTGTTGTTGGAACAGTTGAAGTAGCTATTTATACAGTTGCAGCGCAAATACATACAATATATGTTTCTTTATCCACCGCAATAAATGGAGTTTTACTTCCAAAAATTACAATGCTTGTAGAAAATAAAGAACCTGATGAAAAAATTTCGGATATATTTATCCAAACAGGAAGGCTTCAATATATAATAATGGCTTTAATAACAACTGGATTTATTATTTTTGGACAGGAATTTATTAAAATATGGGCAGGAGATGGTTATAATAAATCTTACTGGACAGAATTAATATTAATGATTCCTGCTATTGTTCCGTTGATACAAAATGTTGGAATAAATATACTTCAAGCCAAAAATATGCATAAATTTAGAACAGTTGTATATTTCTTTATAGCTATTGCAAACTTATTCATTAGTATACCACTTGCTAAAAAATTCGGATCAGTAGGCTCTGCAATTGGAACAAGTATTGCTTGTTTAATTGGGCAATGGATTATAATGAATATTTATTATTATAAAAAGGCCAATATAAATATACCAAAATTTTGGAATAATATTTTTAAAATGTCAATTCCTATATTAGTTATATTTATACCTACCCTTATAATTAATAATATGATTATTTCATATAATATAATTATTGTAGGATTAAAAATTATATTATATACTATAATATATTCAGTATTATTATGGCTATTTGCATTAAATGATTATGAAAAATCTTTAATAAAAAAGCCTATTAGTAAAATTTTTAAAGTTAATATATAACGGAGGTAAAAATGTGCAAACTAAGTATAATAGTTCCTATTTATAATACTGAAAAATATTTATCTAGATGTTTAGATTCTTTAATACACCAGACATTAGATAATATTGAAATCATATTAATAAATGATGGCTCTACTGATAATTCTCAGGAAATTATTAATAAATATTTAAATACATATCCTTCAATTTTAAAAAGTTTTACACAAAATAATTCTGGTCAAGCATGTGCAAGAAATTTAGGAATTAAAAATTCTATGGGAGAATTCATTGCATTTGTTGATAGCGATGATTATGTTGAATTAGATGCATATAAAAAGTCCTATAAATACGCTACAGAAAATAACTTAGATATTGTTTGTTTTAATTTTTACGAAGAAAAAAATAATATTAAACAAAAAAGTTCTTATTATAAATTTGATAATTATAATAATGTTGTAAAATATATTTTAAATGAAACATCTCCTTGTAACAAAATAATAAGAAAAGATTTGTTTGAAAAAAATAATATTAAGTTTGTTGAAAATTACATATATGAAGATTTAGAATTGATTCCAAGATTAGCTTTATATACAAACAAAATAGGCTTTTTAAATGATTACTTATATAATTATGTTATACATGAAAATTCTACTATGCATCAAAAAAAATATAATACGAAATTAGATAGTATTTATTTTGTAGCAGAATCTTTAAAAAATAATTTTAAAAACACAAAATATAATAAGGAACTAGAATTTTTATTTATTGAACATTTATTGCATGGTGCAGTTTTACGATATTTAGAATATGAAGAAGGAAACAGCGATATTGAAAAAATATCTAACATTATAAAATCAGATTTTCCAAATTGGAGAAAAAATATTTATTATAAAGAACAAAATATAAAATATAAAATAATATGTGAATTAGCTTATTATAAAAAAATTAAAATACTAAAAAAAATATTAAAAAATAGAGGTTAACAAATTGAAAAAAAATATTTTATTTGTAGTAGATAATTTAAAATTAGGAGGAGTTACTAAAGTTTTAACAAATCTTCTTAAAAATTTAAATTATAATAAATACAATATTGATTTACTAGTATTACACTATTATGAAGATATGCAAATTAAGCTTCCTGATGAAGTTAACATATTAAAAGGTAGCAAAATATTTTCTTTAATTGATGAAAATATTAGTACATTATTAAGAGAAAAAAATATAAAAAAATTATTTGGGAAATGCATATTGGTATTTCAAATTAAAACAGGTATAATAAAAAATAAAATAATTAAATATAGAAAAAAAAGTACTACTAAGCAATATGATATAGAAGTTGCATTTGGTGATGGTTTTCCGTATCTTTATACTGCATATGGAAATTCCAAAAAAAAGGTATCTTGGATGCATTCAGATGTAATTATAAAAGATTATTCTGCTAGATATTTTAAAAGAATTAAAAAAGCTTTATCTATGATGGATATTAATGTTGCAGTTTCAGATAAAGTAGCCAAAGCTTATCAAACCCGTTATGAAATAAAAAATATAGAAGTTATTAATAATATTATGGATACGGAAGAAATTATAGAAAAATCTAACTTAATTGAACCAGTTCCTTTTGATAATAACCAATTAAATTTTATTTCTGTTGGAAGATTAGATTATTCTAAAAATTATGAAATGCTTTTAAATGTTACCAAGCACTTAATTGATGATGGGTATAATTTTAAAGTTTATATAGTTGGTGATGGATCTGAAAAGAAAAAATTAGAAAAAAACATTACTAAATTTAAAATGGAAAAAAACTTTATTTTACTTGGTAGAAAGGATAATCCATACCCTTACATAAAAAACTCTGATATTTTTTTACTTTCTTCTAGATATGAAGGATTACCAACAGTTATATTAGAGGCTTTGATATTACATGTACCATGTATATCAACAGAAGTTGCAGGTATTTACCAAATACTTAACAAAAGCTATGGAATTATTACTAAAAATGATGAACAAGATTTTTACTTAAACTTAAAAAATGTACTTAATAACCCTGAAAAAATAAAAAAAATGAAAAATAATTTACTAAATTACAAATATGATAACAAAGAACTTATTAATAAAATAGAAGAAATATTAAAATAAATTACTTTATAGGAGATACTAATGGAAACAAAAAAATTAGAAAAAATAAATAAAATAAATAAATATTTTTTAATTGTATTTTTTATATTACAACCAATTTTAGAATTAATATTATCTATATTCAATGATGAATTTTTTGCAATAGCTGGTATATCAATAGCTACTTTAATAAGATATGCCTTGATAGCAATTATTATTTTTCTTGCAATATTTGCTAATTTGCATAAAAAAAGTACAAAGATCTTTATCGGAACATTAACATTATATGCTATTTTTGTATGCTTACATTATTTCAATATTAAAGATTTTGATATAGTTATTCTTAATATAAGTATGAAAAAAAGTTTTATAACAAGCGCAATATATTTATCTAAATTTATTATTCCTATATGTATAATGTTTTTAGTTTATATATTAGATTTTAAATACAATGATTTAAAAATTACAGTTTTGTCTGTTGTTACTATTGTTTCACTTATTATATTAATTACAAATTTATTTGGAATCGATAATATAGCATACTCATTCAATTCTATTGTTCATCCTTCTACTAATATAATAGGATGGTTTACAATTGATTATAATGATATTAATTGGAGATATCTTACTTCTAGAGGATTATATCCATCTGGTAACGAAATAGCTTCACTTCTTACATTGTTATTTCCATTAACAATATGGATATCACTTAAAGAAAAAAATATTTCATATTTTACTATCGTTTTTATTCAAATGATTTCATTGCTAATGGTTGGAACTAAAGTTGCAGTATATGGAGAAATTATTTTATTTGTATCTGTAATTTGTATATGGATATTTGAAAAAATATTAAAAAAGGAAAAAATTACAAAAGACAAAATATTATGCATAATTTTAATATTAATATTATTTGGAATATGTTTTGCTTACTCACCATTTTTTAATAGAATAATAGTTGGTGAAGCTGGCTCTGGTTCTTATACCGAAATAATCGATGATGAATCTGATAAGGGAATAGAAGATCCTTCGCCAAACGACGATTCAAATATTATTTATATAAAAGAAAATTATTCAAAACAAAGCATTCCATCTCAGCTTGTAGAAAATGCATATAATTATATAGAACACACTGATTTTTGGGTTCATTTAATAAAAGACGTAGATTTTTCTCAAAGAAACAGTGCAAGAAAAATAAAAACATTAATATTACAAGATATTAAAGAAAATAATTCTGGTGTATTAGATGATTTTGTTGGGATTGGAGAAATTCCTATTTATCCTGAAAAGGATTTTATAGCACAATATTATTATATCGGTATTATTGGAATATTAATATTTATAATACCATTTATATTAGTTGCTTTAACTTCTGTAGGATATAATTTTATAAGAATATTAAAGAAAAAATTTGATGGTACTCAATTAGTACTACTTTTATCATTTTTCTTTATAGAATTTGTAGCTTATTTTTCAGGGCACACATTAGAACCAATCTATATAAATTCATATATAGCTTTAATTTGTGGTATGCTGATTTCTTTATTAATTAAAAGAAACAATAATACTTTAGGTAAATTAGAAAAATATATAAAAAAAATATATTGTAATGAAAAAGAAAATTTTGTAACTATATTAAAAAATAATATAAAAAATAATAAAAAGACTTTCATAGTTACTGCTAATCCAGAAACTCTTATGATAGCAAGTAAAAATAAAGGATTTGACAAATGTTTAATGGATGAAGATACAATAATTACCCCTGATGGTATTGGTATTGTAAAAGGAGCTAAATTATTATCTTATAATATAAAAGAAACAATTACTGGTGTTGAATTATGTAATGATATTTTCAAAATTTTAAATGATTACAATAAATCCATATATTTATTTGGTTCAAGAAAAGAAATTGTTGAGAAACTAAAAAATAATTTAAAAATACAATATCCAAATATAAATATTATTGGAATAGAAAATGGATATGTAAAAGATAGGCAAAAAGTATTTGAAAACATAAAAAAATTAAAACCTGATGCTGTTTTAGTTGCTTTAGGAATACCTGAACAAGAATTATTAATATATAATAATTTAAAAGATTTCGATAAGGGTATTTTTATGGGTGTAGGTGGAAGTTTTGATGTTTTAAGTGGCAGTAAAAAACGTGCCCCACAATTTTTTATAAATATGCATTTAGAATGGCTATATAGAATTATTTGTGAACCCACCCGTTTAAAAAGATTTTTTAAAAGTAATGTAATATATATATTTAAAATAATACAAGAAAGATAAGGAGTTAAAAATGCCCAAAATAAGTATCATAATACCTGTCTATAACACAGAACTTTATTTAAAAAAATGTTTAGATAGTATTATTAGTCAAACATATCAAGATTATGAAGTAATAATAGTAAATGACGGTAGTACTGATAATTCTCAAAATATTATTTCTGAATATGAAAAAAAATATAAAGACAAAATATTTGCATATTATAAAGAAAATGAAGGTGTTTCTATAGCTAGAAATTTTGGAATTGAGAAATCTAAAGGAGAATTCATTACATTTGTTGATAGTGATGATTATATAGATAAATATATGCTTGAAAAAATGATAAAAAAAGCAAATGAAGATAATTTTGATATGATTATATGCAATTTATTATATATTTATCCTAATAAAAAAGTAATTGGTAAAAGTAATATAAAAGGTGATTTATTAACAAAAGATCAAATTAAAAATAATATAATAAATATTCTTCCTGCAATGTGTGGAAAATTAATAAAAAGAAATTTATATACTAATTTTAAATTTAAACCTAATATTTGGTATGAAGATGTTGAAAGCTACTTTAGAATGTACCCTAAATTAAATAAAATCGGTTATATAAATCAAGATTTATATTTTTATCCTCAGAGAAATGATTCTATTACATATACATATAATGAAAAATTATATGATATTATTTATATGTGGGATGGAATAATTAAAGAATATAAAAAAAATAATTATTTTGATGAATATAAAAGTGAGTTAGAAATTTCTGTTATACGATACAGTTTCGCAACATTTGTAAAAAGATTAGCAAAAACAAAAAACAAAAAAATGTTTAAACTGGGTGTTGATAAAGCAATAGAAAATGTAAACAATTTGTTTCCAAATTATAAAAATAATATTTATTTAAAAACATTCTCAATAAAAAATATATACTTAAAATATTTTAATAAATCGTTTGCTTGTATATTATTTCATTTAATTAATGGTATATCTATTAAAAAAAATAATAAAATAATTATCTTAAGAGGTAAAAATAATGATTAAAGTAATGACAATTTTTGGTACAAGACCAGAAGCCATAAAAATGGCTCCATTAGTAAAAGAATTAAAATCTAGAAAAGAAATTAAATGTATTGTGTGTGTAACTGCTCAGCATAGACAAATGCTTGATCAAGTATTAGATGTTTTTAATATTGTACCTGATTATGATTTAAATATAATGAAACAAGGGCAAACACTAAGTGACATTACTAGTAAAGTTTTAAAGGGATTAGAAGAAATTATAAATAAAGAAAAGCCTAATATTGTTCTTGTTCATGGAGATACAACAACAACATTTGCTGGAGCACTAGCTGCTTACTATTGTCAAACAGATATAGGACATGTTGAAGCAGGTCTACGTACCTGGAATAAATATTCTCCATATCCAGAAGAAATGAATAGACAAATGGTTGGCGTTTTAGCCGACATGCATTTTGCACCAACTGAAAAAAGTAAACAAAGTTTGCTAAATGAAGGTAAAAATCCTAAATCAATTTATGTTACAGGTAATACAGCAATAGATGCTCTTAGTACAACTGTTAATCCAAACTATAAACATGAATTATTTGATTGGATAGGAAATGATAAATTAATACTTCTTACTGCTCATAGAAGAGAAAATTTAGGAGAACCAATGCGTGGAATGTTTAAAGCAATAAAAAGAATTGTGGATGAAACTCCTGATGCTAAAGTTATATATCCTGTACACTTAAATCCTAAAGTAAAAGAAATTGCTGATGAAATATTAGGAAATAATGAAAGAATTAAATTAATTTCTCCTTTAGAAGTAATTGATTTTCATAATTTTATAAACAAATCATATATAATTTTAACTGATAGTGGTGGTATACAAGAAGAGGCTCCTTCTCTTGGAAAGCCAGTTTTAGTGCTTAGAGATACAACAGAAAGACCTGAAGGAATAGAATCAGGAACTCTTAAACTTGCAGGAACTAATGAAGAAACTATTTATAAATTAACTAAGCAATTATTAACTGATAAAAGTGAATACGAAAAAATGAGCAAAGCTTCAAATCCCTATGGTGATGGAAAAGCAAGTATTAGAATTGTTGATTCAATAATCAATAAATATAGTAAAAGGTGATTAAATATGAAAAAAATATCAATAGTTGTACCAATGTATTATGAAGAAGAAGTGGCTAAAGAATGTTACTCTAGACTTACCTCAGTATGCAATTCCATAAAAAATTATACATATGAAATAATTTTTGTAAATGACGGAAGTAAAGATAAAACACAAGAAATACTAGAAAACATAGCTCAGAATGATAAAAACGTAAAAGTAATTTCTTTTTCGCGTAATTTTGGACATCAATGTGCTGTTACAGCAGGACTTAAATATGTAACTGGTGACGCAATTGTTATAATTGATGCTGACCTTCAAGATTCACCAGAATTAATTCCGGAAATGCTACATCTTTGGGAGCAAGGAAATGAAGTAATATATGGCAAGCGAAAAAAACGTGATGGAGAATCTAAATTTAAATTACTTACTGCCAGTATGTTTTATAAAACACTAAATGCACTTTCTGATGTTGATATTCCAAAAGATACAGGTGATTTTAGATTAGTAGATAGAAAAGTTATTGATGTTATAAATTCCCTTCCAGAACACAATAAATTTTTAAGAGGATTATTTAGCTGGGTTGGATATAAACAATATGCCTTTGAATATGAACGAAAAGAACGTTTTGCAGGGAAAACAAAATATCCTTTAAAAAAAATGCTAAAGCTTGCTGCTGATGGTATTATAGGATTTTCAACAAAACCTTTAAAACTTTTAGGTGGACTTGGAATATTATCAATTTTTATATCATTTATTATTCTTATTTATGCTTTATTATCATTCATATTTAGCCTAAACAATATAACTGCAGGCTGGACATCTATTATGGTTGCAATAACCTTTTTTGCGGGGGTTCAACTATTATCTCTTTGGATGATGTCAGAATATATAGGTAGAATTTATGATGAAACAAAGCAGAGACCACAATATATAATTAATAAAACAATAAATATAGATTAAGGAGTAAAAATGATAAAAAAAATATTAGAATTATATAAAAAAAATAAAGAAATAATTAATTATTTAATATTTGGAGTATTAACAACAATTGTTGCTTTAGGAACATATGTTATATGTGCATCCACATTCTTAGATGTAAGCAATCCTTTTGAACTTCAAATTGCAAATATTATATCATGGATATTAGCACTTGTTTTTGCATATTTAACTAATAGAAAATATGTATTTGAAAGTAATAATCCAAATAAAATTAAGGAATTTATTAAATTTACTTCTTCTAGGTTAACTACATTAATTTTAGATATGCTAATAATGTTTTTAGGAGTAACCTTATTAAAATATAATGATAAAATAGTAAAAATTATTTCTCAAATATTTGTAATTTTAGGAAATTATATTTTTAGTAAATTATTTGTATTTAAAAAGACGGATAAAATTTAAAATTTATCCGTCCTTTTTTGTTGGTCCTACACTTTTCTGTTAGCTATTTCTATAGCTTTAGCAATCATACTTCCACATTCTTTTGATGATACATTTCCCCATCCACCATCTTGTTTTACTTTTTCGTATACTCCTAATTCTTTTGCTATTTCTTCTTTTAGATTTTCAGACATTAGATTTTTGTTTCTTGACATCATAAAAACCTCCATTCGAGTATTTTATAATCACCAAAAACCTCTAATTAAATTGTGAAAATGAAAGAGGTTTTTATTTGCCGATTTGAATTTGCGAATAAAATGAGCAAATTTCAAAGGCAATAGCGATTATAGCTTATTTAATGTAATAAATTTATTTTTTACATTAAATACTCCTTTAGAAAAATAAATTTTTATTTTTCCTCTATTATTATTTGCAATAAAACTTTTTTTATTTTAACAATTTATTCTATTTTTTAATCCTATTGTGTTAAAATTCCATTTGGAGTATCTATTATTACTAATATATTCTCTTCTCTGCCCGTTTGCGCATTTATATATACTAAGAAATCTGTTTCATTTATTTTACCTTTAAATTCATAGCAAAGTATTTCTGTTTTCCACTCTGTTGGAATAATTGCAAGCCCTTCACTAAATATTTCCAAATTTTTATTTAAATCAGATTTTGCTTCTTCTATTGATATTTTTGCTTTTGGAATATTTCTTTCTGTGTGATTATTTAAATATCCACTAGTTTCCATTCCTAAAATCTCACCATTATCTAAAGCAACTTTTAGTTTTATTAAGTCCGGATATATAGTAACATCATCTTGTTCATAAGCATAATTTATAGTTACAATTCCACCTTCTTTTAAATAATACGTTTCTTTCATGTTGTTAATTCCTCTAGAACTTAGGAAATCTTTTCCTATTTTATTTGCATCATCTTGAGATAATACTTCCGCTTCTATATCTCTATTATAATTCATATTAACTATATGCCCACCTTTTTTAGAAATTGATATTGTAAGTGGATTATTATCATCTCCATCCGTAACTTTTCCATTAAAATCATATACTTGTATATCACCATTTTCTATTAATCCATTTGAATTTAATTCAACTAGTCTATCTTGCCCTATAAAATCTTTTGCTATTTGTTTTGCTTTTTCTTCATCTATTTCATCACCAGTTAGACCTTTTTTTTCTACAGATTCCATGTGTTCAGAAAAAGCTCCATCATAAATTAATCCTGCGTACTCTCCAAAATTTTCATCTAAATTGCTAAATGTAGCTGCAGACAAATTATCTACTTGCTGTGCAAATGCAACTTCTGTATTTTTTGTTAATTCATCCCAACTAATTCTTCCTTCATTCATATCTGTACATAGTTGATCTAATGTATTTTTAAGTTCAGTACTATAATCATGTAATTGCTTTAAATTGTCCAAATCTTCTTGTGAAAGTTTTTCATTATATATATTTTTTCTTGATAAAGAATAACTATACTCACTTACTTGATTTAAAAATTTTGCAGTATTTGAAAGTTCATTACTCGAAATAGGAAGCTGCGCTAAATATACTTGTGCTAAGTTTGCTTCTCTCCATACTTTTGTAAGTGTTTCCGCTCCATGCTGAGGAGTACTTGTAATTGTAGCCTTTGCAAGATAATTTTCAACATCTTGCACATAATCAGTTAATTCATATAAAGCAAGATTATATTGATTTTGTGTAGCTGTTGTATATTCTTGGTTTTTCTTATATAAAAAATATCCTAACACTATACTAATTATAATTAATATAATCATAATTCCATAAAGATAATTTTTTTTCATTGTACTTAAATATTTATTCATGTATCTTCTCTCCAATCAAAATTTATTATTATATCTATTTACAAAAATGATGTTTTCCAATTGTCTTTACTATAGTTTTTGACCATATCCAACTGCTTGTTGCCGTATTTGGATTAAAATAATAAATGCAACCATTTGTTGGATCCCAGCCATTTATAGCATCTTGTGCTGCTTTTACTACAGTAGAATTTTCATCTATTGGCTGATTTATTTGTCCATCTGAAACAGCAGTAAAAGCTCCCGGTTGATAAATTACACCAGCAATTGTATTTGGGAAATCGCTATGTTTTACCCTATTCATAATTACTGCTCCAACCGCTACTTGTCCTTCATAACTTTCTCCCCTTGCTTCTCCATTTATTGCCCTTGCAATAAGTTGTAGGTCAGAAGTAGAATTTCCATTTGCAGCTAATACTTTATTATTTTCTAAATTGCCAGAAAAATATATTAGGCAAATAGAAAAAATAATTATTATAAAAAAATAAAATATCGTTCTCATTTTTATCTCCATTTATATTATTAATTAAATAAATTGTAGTTTGTAGGGATAAATTCATTTTCAAATCTGTAGGGGCAGATTCCATATCTGCCCGGAATTATTTATTGTTTTTCGGGCGGAAATTGATTCCGCCCCTACGTTGTTTGCAATTGGTTGATTTGCTGATTTCTTTTGCGGGCGGACAGGGCCTCGTCCGCCCCTACACTTTATATGCCGAAATTCAAACAATTATTATAATTAAAAAATCTGAATTGACGAATGCGAGCGGAATGTTTGTATAAATTCTTAAAGGAAATCAATGGAGGAAGCGGTTACCGAGAGGCTCGATTGATTTACTTTTAGAATTTATAAAACACGCAGACGAAGCCGAGGAAACCGAAGATTTTTAATTATAATAATTGAATTCAATCATCAAAAAGAAATTTACAAACTACAATTTTTATTTTCAAAGTATTTTAAATATAGTTTATATTGTTTTTGAAAATTTATACATTTTTTATAAATTTTTATGATATAATAAATTAAAATTTATTTTAATCTTTATGGAGGCTTTATTATGAAAAAAATTATAATTTTTTATGGTTCATATGGCGGTGGTCATTTATCTGCTGCTAGAAGTATAAAAGAATATATAGACACAAATTATTCAGATACCGAAACATGTTTAATTGATTGTATTGAATATATTAATAAAGCCTTAAACAAAGTTACTACAAAAGCATATTCAGAAATGGCTAAAAATGCACATTGGGTATGGAAAAAAGTTTATTATAGTGCAGAAAAAGGAACTATTGCAACAATGAGTAATACTACTCAAAAGATAATGGCAATAAAATTAAATAAACTTTTGCAATACTATCAGCCTGACTTAATAATTTCTACTCATCCTTTTAGTAGCCATATGTGTGCAATATTAAAGAAAAAGAAAAAAATAAACTCAAAAATTGCAACAATTATTACAGATTATGCACCTCATGGACAATGGCTTATGCATCCAGCATATATAGATTTTTTCTTTGTTGCACATGAAGGAATGAAACAAGATTTATTAAAAAGAGGAATAAAAGAAAATCAAATAAAAGTAACAGGAATCCCTTTATCGAATAGATTTTTAGCTAACTATAATAAAGAAAAAATATTAGCAGATTTTAATTTATCTTTAAATAAAAAAACTATACTGTTTTTTGCCGGTCGGGGAACAAGGATTTGGCAAAGATAAAGTATTTAATATATTAAAAACTTTAATTGAAAAATTTCCATATATTCAAATAATTGCTATTTCAGGAAAAAATGAAAAAATGAAACATCAATTTGATAATCTTGTTGCTGAAACTAATTCTACTAATAATGTAAAAGTATTAAAATTTACTAATAAAATTCCAGAACTAATGAGTATATCTGATTTAGTTATAACAAAACCTGGTGGACTAACTACCACAGAAAGTTTAGCATCCGGTCTTCCTATAATAGTAATTAACCCAATACCTGGTCAAGAAGAAGAAAATGCAAATTTTTTAGAAGAAAAGGGTGTTGCTATATGGATAAAAAAACATGATAATATTGAAGAAAAATTATATAAACTATTAAATTCTCCAGATAAATTACAAACAATGAAAATAAATGCAAGACTTTTAGCTAAAAAAAATTCAACCAAAGATATTTGTGAAATATTGTTAGGACATATATAAAAAAACATCTCATATATTAAAATAAGAGGTGCTTTTTATGTGTATATCTGATTTTTCAAATTGTGAACTTGTTGCTCTTGCTAGTACTATTGCAATTGCTCTTAGCAAGGAACTTTCTAAAGAAGACTTATCTGTTCTTTCTGGTTTCTTCTCTGCCATTGGTGATAATTTAGCTATTCTTTCATCATAATTCTCTTCTTCCTTCTAGAGCTTTCATAAGAGTTATTTCATCTGTATATTCTAAATCTCCACCAACTGGTATGCCGTGTGCAATTCTTGTTACTTTTATTCCAAGTGGTTTTATTATTTTTGATAAATATATTGCAGTTGCTTCACCTTCTACTCTAGGATTTGTAGCTATTATTATTTCTTTTATAGTTTGATTACTTATACGATTTAAAAGTTCTTTTATTTTTATATCTTCTGGTCCAATTCCATTCATAGGAGATATTGTTCCATGTAATACATGGTAAACTCCTTTAAATTCATGGGTTCTTTCCATTGCCATAATATCCCTTACATCTTCTACAACACATATTATAGAATTATCTCTTTTGGGACTAGCACATATTGGACATGGATCTGTATCTGAAATATTATAACAAATGCTACAATATTTTAAATTCTTTTTTGCATTAACAATTGAACTTATAAATTCATTAATATCTTCCTGATTTAAATCCAACATGTGAAATGCAAGTCTTACAGCTGTTTTGTGTCCAATACTTGGTAATTTTTCGAAACTTTCAATTAATTTTTCTATTGATGGTGAATAGTATGACATATTACATCATCCCTTCATAAATTGTATAGGGACAAAGCTTTTCCTGTTAGAATTACTAATCTTGATACGCTATGTCCCTATTACGCACCAATAAGTTATGTCATATTAAAACATACCAGGTATATTATACTTTCCCATAGATGCGCTTTGTGCACTATCTACTTTCCTTAACGCTTCATTAATGCAAGTAATAATTAAATCTTGAAGCATTTCTACATCATCAGGATCTACCACTTCTTTACTAATTTTTATTTCTTTTATTTCTTTATTTCCACCGACTTTTACACTTATTGCTCCTCCACCACTGCTAGCCTCAAATTCCTTAGCTTGAAGTTCCTCTTGAGATTTTTCTAAATCTGCTTGCATCTTTTTTGCTTCTTTCATTAGTTGGTTGATATTCATTCCTCCAAATCCGCCCATTCCTGGGAATCCTCCCTTTTTCGACATATTAAATTCTCCTTTCTTTATTCATCTATAATATTAATTGGAATATCTAACCCTGTTATCATATTCTCAATTGAATCTGCATTATTTTTAGATTGTTTATTGCTTTCCTGGCTTGTAAATTTTATATTCATGGTCTTCCCTGCTTCAATTGATACAAGTTTTTCAAGTTCTGATTTATTTTCATATGTTTCTAATACTTGTTTTGCAAATGAATTCTTATTAGCAAGTTCAACTTCTATTGTCATATCATTAATTTCTCTTGCAACACTACCAATAAGATTAACATATATTCCCATTTTTCCATTTTGTTTTACTTTATCAATTACATTATTCCAGTATGGAAGATTGCCTCCATTTGAAGATTTATTATTTTTTTCGTTACTTTCTATTTTTGAGTGAACTTTGTTAGTCTCTACATCATTTTTTTCTATATTCATTTTATTTGTATTTTCATTTAGCTGTTCCTTGCTTATCTTTTGTGGTATTGTTGTATCATTTCTAACTTCTAATTCAATACAAGCTTTTATTAATCCTACTTGAAACATTATAACTTTTTGTGATGACCATTTTATATTATTAGAAAGTTCAGATAAATCATAAATTAAACTTAATAATTTATCTTTAGTTACAATCTTTGATAGATTGGCCATTTGTTCTTTTTCTTCTGCATTATATATATCTAAATTATTGCAAGATTTATATACAAGTAAATCCTTTATATATTTTATTATTTCCCATAAAAAATTGTCTATATCTTTACCTTGATTTATAATATTATTTGTTGTTTCTAATACTATATTACTATTATTCTCCAATATTCCTTTAACTACTTCGTATATTTGCTTATTTTGAGGTATTCCCACTAACTCTCTTACATAGCTTTCATCTATTATCCCGTTTTTTTCTCCTGTACACCTTTCTAATATACTAATAGCATCTCTCATTGCACCTTCAGATAATACTGCAATTATCTTTAATGCTTCATCAGTTATTTCAATATTACTTTCTTTGCATATTACTTTTAATCTTTTTACTACATCCTCATTACAAATTCTTTTAAAGTCAAATCTTTGACATCTTGAGAGTATTGTAGCTGGTAATTTTTGAGGTTCCGTTGTAGCAAGTATAAATTTTACATGTTCTGGTGGCTCCTCCAAAGTCTTTAAAAGTGCATTAAATGCCCCTGTTGATAGCATATGTACCTCGTCTATAATATATACTCTATATTTTGCACGCGTTGGTAAAAAATTTACTTCTTCCCTTATACTTCTTATATCTTCAACACTATTATTAGATGCCGCATCCATTTCTACTACATCTGTAAGTGAGCCTGAAATTATAGCTTTGCATATTTCACATTCATTACATGGTTCTCCATCATGTGGATTCAAGCAGTTTACAGCTCTTGCCAGAATTTTAGCAGCGGATGTTTTACCAGTTCCTCTTCCTCCATTAAAAAGATATGCATGTCCAACTCTATTTGCAATAATTTGTCTTTTTAATGTTTCAGTTATGTGTTCTTGACCTACCATCTCATTAAAATTTAATGGTCTAAATTTTCTATATAAAGCTGTATAAGCCATTTTGCCTCCCTAAATTATAAGTTAACTTCTCTATGGAAAGCACTCCACATAGAAATAAACTATTTATCGCTGCTTCCTTCCGGACCTGACGAGGTTCATAGGTTTCTATTGAATTGCTCTCCATACAAAAGTTAACTTATTATTTTTACTATCTAATTATATAATTTTATTTGAATATAATCAAGCATTTTAAATATTTTTAAAATCTTTTAAATATAACATTTTCAAGTTTTGTATCTTCTAATATTCCTACTCCATCTTCTAATATATTTCCTGTAGGTAAATCAAGAGTAATATTAGATTTAAATTTTTTATTAGATTCAGTTTCAATTATCAAATCAAAAGATACTTTGAATTTAATATTTTCAAGTTGTATGCTTGCTTTTGTAAGTAAAGTTCCATCACTTGGTACTTTTTCATTTTGTGAGAAAACATATTTTCCAATATTATTAGTAACAATACTAAAGCCTATAGTACCACCTTGATTATTAATTTGCAAAGTTTCTGCATTTGTATTCTGACCACCTAAATATTCTAATGAATTTTCAAATTTATACTCTTCTGAATAGCTATATGTATTTATAGAAGTATAAGGTCTATAACTACTAATTATTATATCATTATTTGATTTTGTTATTTGGAAATTTTCAAAGTTTATTTTTTTTATAGCTTCTTCCTTTTTATAATTACTGTTTTTTTCAATCACAAAATAAATATCGTTTTTTTGCAATATATTAGCATACCAAGCTCCAGTCTCATCATTATTAATTTCTGGTTCGGCAGTGCTAATTATACTAATTTTTTTTAAGTTAAAGGGTAAATTTTTTTCACCTTCAACATGATATTTAAGCATTAAAGCCATTGCAATTAATATTATTATTATGAATATAAAAAAAATAATATATGTATGTATAACTCTTTTTTTTGAGAAACTACTTCGTTTCATTTTTTCCTCCGTTTCTTTGTCCTTAACATTTTAAAAAAATCTTTTAAAATATATTCACATTCATCTTTTAGTATTCCTGTTTCTATTTCGACTGTATGATTAAATTTGTAATTTTCAATATTTATAACCGATTTGCATGAACCAGTTTTAGGATCAAGTGTTCCTATATAGATTTTTTTTATTCTAGAATTTATAATTGCCCCCATACACATCATACATGGTTCTAGAGTTATATACATTTCACATTCTTCTAATCTCCATGCTTTTAATTTTTTATTAGCTTTTTGAATTGCTAATATTTCTGCATGTGAAATACCGCTATTTTTTAATTCTTTTAAATTATGTCCTCTTGCAATTATTTTTCCATTTTTAACAATAATTGCACCTACCGGTATTTCCTCTTTTTTATATGCTTTTTTTGCTTCTTTCAAAGCCTCTTTCATAAATTTTTCTTTTTCTAACATATTAAACCTTCTTATGGTGCACTTAGCTGGATTCGAACCAGCGGCCTCTGCCTTATGAGAAACTCGGTTACAATTTCAAATAGTGTTTGATTTTTTTAAAAGCCTTCATAAATCTAATAAATTGCTATGTTTTTTTAAATTATTTTTTTAATTCGATTTGTTTTTTTAAATAATTTTAAATACTATTTTATAGAATTCGCGACAATTTAGCGACACACTATTTAAAAATTCTATCCTAATCTTCTAGTCCTCCGTACACTATAAAATTCATTCTTTTATATTTTACTTATAATATTCTAGCATAAATTTTATTATTATACAATATACTTACAAGATTATAATATACAAAACTGGATAGAGGTAATAACCCCTATCCAGTCAAAGTCATTTTGTGGATTATAGTTTTATGCAAATCTCTTGGCAAATACTTTTAATACAGCCATAAGAGAAATCTTCGGACAACTCTCCACTAATTCAGGATGCAAATCCAACCATTTCTTAAAGTTTTCCTTCAAAATCGACTTAATGATCTCCTTTTTTACTTTAGGGTACATATTGTGCAATTCAAGGATAACATTTTCGTAGTTGATTCTCTTAATATCACAAGCAGCCACAAAGGACTGAGTAACAATTCTCTCTGATGTTGTCATACCAATATCAGTCAAAAAGTTATCAACCTGTTCTTTGACTTTTTTGGTAGGATCAAGTTTTTTCAGAGATTCTCCAATAATATCTAACAGGAAAGATTCCTCACTACCGACCTTTTTTGCAGCTTTTTTAGGTTTAGGCTCAGTTGTAGTAACATCCGAGTTGTCAGCATTTACAGGCTTTGACTCTGTATCATCACCTTCAGTTGCATTCTCCTCACAAGTAGTTTTGACTGTTTCCTCATCCATAGCTACATTTGTTTCGGCTACTGCTGTTTCATCTTCGGTTTTGGCAACTTCAACAATTTCATTGTCAAAATCAGTTTTGATATCATCATCAGTCATTACAATATTACCTGTAAAATCAAATGTAGTACTTAACTTATCCAAAACCTTAGCAAAGAATTCAGGAGTAGCCTTGCCGATAACCTCTTGGAATCTTTCAGCTCTCAAGTATCTTCCCTTATCCAACAATGCTGTGCCACCAGTATAATAGTCGTTTTTATAAACGACATCTTCAGGAACATCAAATGTAAGATAGGAAAGAGAAGTCAAGTTTTCCCTGATTTTGGTAATAGGCACTAAATATGCCATACCACCATTGGTAGTGCTACATACAATAGCAGAAACATGACCACCGTTGATTTCTCCTGCAAGGTGAATACCATAGTTACAATCTACAATATCTCCTACAGAGTATTCGATAGATCCCTTTTTGTTATATCTCATTGAGATTTCATTTATGGAAGTCAAGATAAACTCTCCGATTTCCTTTTCAGGGACATTCATCCTATACATTGCCCAGTAGGCAGTTCTCATAAATTTGTTGATTAAATTTTCAACATATTCATTTTCAAACTCTACCTTCTGGATAATCAAGTCATCTTCACTCTGTGGACCAACTACAGTAGGCTTGTTTTCAGGTTCGGCGGTTTCTTCGACAGTATCCTCAGACTTCGGCTCATCAACAATAGTAACACTATGAGAAGTTTCTACCGAAGTAGATTCATCAGAGGTATTGTCAATCATAACATTCAAAATGTTGTAATACTGGTCGATTAACTCTATAACAGAATCAATCATAGTATCATCAACATTTTCAACTGCGACAAAGCTGTTTTCTAAGTCAATCTGAATCCGACAGGAAATCTTGTTGACCCTTTTAATTAAGGAAACAACACTTCCTTCTTTTTTGGTAGTTACCTTAAATGTTATTTTCTTCATTCTGTTCATCCTCCTTTTTGATTAGGAAACTGTTTACTAAACGGATAAAATCGATAGTAGGAGATTTTCTGAACTTAAACTGTTCTTTTATTCTCGCTACAATCAGCCTCTTAATCTCATCTTTCTCAACATTGTGCTCACTTTTAGCAACACTATCACATAATGTTTCTACATTGAAATAAGCATCTTTGGGCGAGATGAGTATTGCTTTGAAAAGGTATTGTACGCCGTTTCTTTGCATATCAAAGCCAAACAACTCAAGGATTTTTTCGGCTTTTATCTTATCAGAATCTCTAGCTTGAGCAATTTTTAAAAGCTCGTTTACATCAATCAGAGATAACAACTGTACTTGTACCATATTCAAGTCTTTGCGTTCTTTAGGTGCATTAGTATCAAACTGGGGTACATCTCTATACACAGGCTTATCCACATACACCTTTTCAGTTTTGGTAATTACTTTTTCTTGCCTTTGCAAATTCAGCGAAATATCTATGATCTCCTGCATCTTATTCATGAATTCAGGTGTCATAGTTCCAATAAATTTGCGTAATCTTGTCTTGTCAACTGTTCGGATTTGTTCAGCCATAACAACATTTTCTTCCATTCCAACACGAATTACATCATAGTCAATCATGTTTTCATTGGAAAAAACGAAGTGATAGTGAACAGGAACTCTTTTTTTTTGCTTGGTCGTACAAGATAGTACAATAGTAGTAGGCGAATGAGAATTTCCATCATCATTTTGCACAACTATTACATACCTCTTGTTTCCTTGCTCGCTGCCATAGGGTTCTCCGAAATCGCACAGATATACCTCACCTCGTTTTACAGTAGAATAGAGTAAATCATATTTCTCTGTGATTTGAGGTGCAAGTACAACATCCGAAGTTTTTTCTTCAACAACAGCTTTTCCTTTAGTGGAACTGGAAACAATTTCATCACTTTTAGGAAGATCAAATTCATTCAGAGTGAGTGGAAATACTTCACCAAAGAAGTTTTTAACATTTCTAATGGTTAGACCATTACAAAGTTCATCCAACAACTCATCAGAAATTTCACCATCTAAAGTGATTACCTGGTCAGAAATACTTGCCCTGATTTTATATTTGACAAGCAATTTACTAACCCGGCAGATGTCGAATGTTCTTGTTTGTAATTGTAACACTATGTAGCCCTCCTTATTAAATTTTTTTGGTTCTGGTTACAAAATACTTGTAATATCACACTCCTTTTTTATTGACATTTGCTAGACTCCAAAAAATATATTTTCTGGAATTTTCACAAAATTATGTAAATATTATATCATTATTTTTTTGATTTTTCAATAGTATTACCACTAATTCAAATAAAATATAAAATGCAACTTAAAACAGCTAATACATCAACTGTTTTGAGTTGCATAAAATATTACTTATTAAGATTTCTTTGACACTTTCTGTAAAGCTTGCGCCACGTCATTCTTTCGCCCATCCTAGAAAAAATGTTAGTAGTATGAAGCCAATAATATGTGGACGAATCACAGAAGCGATGTCCTATTGCTCTGATATGCCTTTTGATTGCGTGCATTATTTTTACTAACGCAACATCATCAGCAGTGCTAAGAATCTGCTCCAAAACCTTGTCTGAGACATAAGGCAAAATCCAGCTTACTTTGTACGCAAGATATTCTTCCTGCTTTATCTGCGCTGCCAAATTACTTACAATTTTGACCTGATCATCAGTTGAGAACACCTGGATATATCTATAGTGATATTTCACTAAATCTTTCATAAGTTTTTTGCGACAGCCTTCTTTAGTCTCGATGCAGTTTTGAATACTTGCTAATGTTTGGCGATTACCTGTCTCCAGATACGCATCAATTGAGTTTGTAAGTTCCCGATATTCGTTATAATCCATAATGATTTCCTCCTTTACAAGTGTTTAATTTAACTTTTCGGTGTTTTTGATATATTAAAAGTGGTCCAAAAAATTAGGAAGTTCTAATTGAAAAATGGTCCACTTTTAAAATACTCTAAATATATAGTAAAATATATATTTGGAGGCGAAAGGAATGATAAAATTAATGGATAAAGGAGCAATAATTAAATTAAAGGAACAAGGATATTCTAATAGACAAATACAGAAATTAACAAAAATAGATAGAAAAACAGTTAGTAAATATTGGAATGAATATTTAGAAAATCTTAAAAAATTAAGTAATGAAAAAGATTCTTTGAAAATAATAGAAATACAAGAAGCAATAACTTCAGAACCTAGATATAATGTTCAAAGTAGAATGAGAAGAAAATTAACAGATGACTTTTTTGTTCATCTAAAAGACATTTTAAATTCAGAAGAAGCTGCTATTGAGTATATGGAAAGTATTTTAATAAAACTAAATGAAAATAGTAAAATTGAAGAAGAAAAATTACATTTAAAGACTACTAAACCGCCACTAGAATTAGCTAATATAAAAGAAAGTATTGTTAATAAATACAGTTTCATACAAGTTGAAAATAATTTTTACTCTGTTCCTGAATACTTAGTTGGTTTTAAAGTTACAAGCAAAATTTACTACAATAAAATTCTCATTTATTCAAATAATGAATTTGTTTGTGAGCATAAAAAATTAGATGGATGTAAGAAGATAAGTGCCGATATTAGACATTACTTAAAAACACTTACCTTCAAACCTGGTGCCTTGAAAAACTCCTATGTTTTAAAAAGTAATCCAAAACTCAAATCCATCTATGATAGATATTATACCAATAATCCTAAAAAATTCATAGATATAATATCAAAAAATAAAGAAAAAAAATGATGAAGAATTATCTAAAATCCTAACGACTAATTCAGAAAATTTATCTGAACTAACAAGATATAGTAATAATATAAATAATTTAACGAGAGTTCAAACTAGTATGTATAATAAAATAATGATAGGAGTTGTAAATAAATGAATATAAAAGAAAATTGTAAAATATTAAAATTGTCATATATATTTAAAAATTATGAAGAAGAAATAAAGGAAGCAAAACAAACTAAAAAAGATGTTGGAGATTTTCTAGATGAACTTTTAGAAGGAGTGCCTTAAATGCATATAAGAAAAAGTTTGAGAAATACGATTTAGTAATACTAGATGAATTAGGTTATGTATCATTTGATAAAGAAGGATGTGAAATATTATTTAATCTATTATCGAATAGAAATGATAAAGGATCTATCATAATAACAACAAATTTAACATTTGATAGATGGGAAGAAATATTTAAAGATGCAATGCTCACAGGAGCTATGGTAGATAGGCTAGCATACAAAGCACATATACTTGATATATCAAGAGATGTAAGTCATAGATATGAAGAAACTTTATCTTGGAAAGAAAATAAATAACTAATTTTTATGTTTGAAAAAGTGGACCATTTTTTCAAATATAACTTGGACCAATTTTCACTTGACAAATACAGTAATCTCAAAAATCAGTAGTCTAAATAAATTTCGGATTTCGGTAAGAAGAAATCCTACTAAAAGCTTATGCTATCCATATAATTCTCAAAATTTGAACTTTATTCAGAATTATGGTATACTTTATATAGATGGTAAATTTATGTTAATGCCATCCGATATTTCGGAGGTATTAACTCCGAAATATGAAAATTCATAGGAGGTTTTACCATGGAAAAAATGAAAGTTGCACTTATTGGACTAAGGTTCAATGCGGATAAGGCGGTGAACACAGCAACAATTAACTTACCCATGTATTCAAAAATTTTATCTGTAACGGCAAAAAATGATAAACCTTGCCTGTGGGTAAATTTTATGGCTCCATCAAATTATTTCTTTACTAAAAAAGCATGGCGTGAGTTCCAATTTGTTATTGTGCGGTGCAATTATGACGAATTTGAAATTGATGGGCACAATTATATTGCCACTATCGAGGTTGACAACAATTTATTCGCCATATTTTACAAAAAGATACAGTAATTCATTTTTTTTCAAGTATTAATAAACGGTGCACATAGAAATATGTGTACCGTTTATTAATACCATTTTTCATATCTATCTTTTTTCTTTGTTTTAGCAATATCTTCTTGCTCTTTCCTCATTTGTTTTTCAATTTCTATAACTTTCTTAACATTTGGTGTATCTTCTAAAATATAATTTGCTATTTTTATATTTTTTCTGTGTCTATTCAATATTGTAGTACAATTATCTCGTTTTGATTTATACTCTTTTATTAAGTTATCATCTATGCAATTTCTTAATTTATTCCTATATTTTTGCCTTAAGTTAGTAATGTCTTCAATTTCTTTTTCAGTTTGTGAAATATAACTTTTTACATCATCTACTGTTTTTAGTTTTTCTGATACAATAAGTCTAATCCCATTAGAATATCGCTCCAATTTTCTAACCTCTTGTTTCATTTCTGGAGATAATGGAGTATAGCGTGGCTTTTCTTTTGGTAGTAGATCCATAAAATAGTAAAAAGATAAGAATAACATATCAATTCCACTTAATTTTTTATATTTTTAAAATTTCCTTTTAATCTATGAACTTTGTATTTATTCTTCTTTCTAGGCTTAGTAAATTCTAAATATCTATTTTGATAATAATATGGGTTATTTTCAACTGTTATTGCAATATTTTGTGGTAAATATTTTTCTCCTAAATGATACATTCTTACAGCCTTTTTATGATATGTATCCATTAAATTTTGATAGTGGATATTTATTTTCCAAACTACCTATGTAAAAGTAATTAGGTTCGTTAAAGAATAAGTATAGTCTATTCTTAATAATTACTTGATGTGGCTCTACATACGCTAAATTGGTATGTTCCACAATGTGCAGGTAACCTTCTTTAATTTCTGGTTTAACCTGCTTTTTTCAATATTTTTGGTCAAAAAAAGACCGTTCCTTAATTTTTATTTTAAATAAAACTTGGAAATATTGTGTTTTTATGTTATACTTATAAAAAATATATGGAGGATACGATAATGGGAGAAAGATTTGACGACGATAGAAAAGAAACTATAACTGAAGAACAAAAAGCAGCAAGATGGGATGCAATACATTCACGAGTAACAAATGTTGAAAAAATCAGACAGCAATATGATGGATGGCTAGAAACAGATGAAAGACTAGCCAAACAATTAGAACAATGTAAAACACCTATTTTAGATTTAGGATGTGGAATAGGAATAGATACATTGCATTTAGTTGAAAATGGACATAGAGTTATTGCTTGTGATTTTTCAACTGAAGCTCTTAACCAAGTAAAACAAAATATTCCAAACGAAAAAGTAAAAGTATTAAAGTTTAATATGAAAGAAAAATTTCCTTTTGGTTCAGAGCTTTTTGAATTTATAATTGCCAACAAATCTATTCATTATTTCTCTGAAAAGGAAACAAAAAATTTAATACATGAGTTATATAGAATACTTAAAACTAATGGAATATTTGCATTTGTTGTAAATTCAACTAATGATAGCAATTTTGGTGCAGGACAAG
The DNA here is from genome assembly GCA_947628115.1 of uncultured Clostridia bacterium. GTDB lineage: Bacteria > Bacillota > Clostridia > TANB77 > CAG-508 > CAG-452. Next base: position 48,767 of record CANQYS010000003.1, read on the forward strand.
GTAAAATGCTTGAAGAGAATTTTTATGAAGTTAGAGGAACTACTAAAAGATTTTTTGATGAAGAATCCTTAAAAAATTTTTTTGATAATGAACATTGGGAATTTATTTATATGAAAGAAGATGAAATACAGGGAGATAGAATAAAAACAATACAACTACAGAATAATAGTGATAACAACAAAAAAATAACATGGACTTGTATGGTAAGAAAAAAATAAATATTATTTGTCTTTGTCATTGACGCAAGTCCTAACCCCCTATGAGTTTTGACCTGTGGTACAAAACTCGGGGGATACATACTGAAAAAACTAATAAAAAAATACCATCCTTTTTAGAATGGTATTATATATTCTGTTCTATTAGTTCGAACAGATACGTTATTGGTGCACTTAGCTGGATTCGAACCAGCGGCCTCTCCCTTAGGAGGGGAGCGCTCTATCCTACTGAGCTATAAGTGCATACATTGCATATTATACACTATTTAAAAAACTTTTACAAGACACACAAAAAATTAAACAAGACATTGGAATTTTATTGCAATGCCTTGCTTAAAGATACTGGAATTTTTAAATTATATACAATTTATTTTTTATTGTTATAAAGTTCTTTATAATATCCATTTAAAACTATGAGTTCGTCATGCGTTCCCATTTCTTTTATTTTTCCGTCTTTTATGAAAATTATTAAATCTGCTTCTTTTATTGTTTTTAATCTATGTGCAATTATAAAAGAAAATTTATTTCTTAAAACTTCTTGTGTTGCTTTTATTACTTTTTGTTCGAATTCTAAATCTAGATTAGATGTAACCTCATCTAAAATAAGAATATCAGTATTCTTCAATATTGCTCTTGCAAAATTTAAAAGTTGTTTTTCTCCATATGATATTTTATCAGTATAAATATCTATTAGTGTATTATATCCTTCTTCTAAAGAAGTTATTTTATCATGGAGTCCTATTTTTTTGCATACATTAACAACCTCATCGTCACTTATTTCTCTATTGTTTCCGTATTTTATATTTTCCATTATGCTCATATGAAAAATTATAGGTTCTTGAAATACATAACTAATATTTTTTCTCAAACTGTTTAAATCATATTCTAAATAATTTATATTATTTATTAAAATTTCGCCACCGGTTATATCATAAAATCTTGGTATTAAATTAACTAATGTAGTCTTTCCGCATCCACTTTTACCAACCAAAGCAATTTTTATTGGTCTATTAACTTCAAAATTAATATCTTTTAATATCTCATTTATTCCATCATAACTCATTTTAACATGATTGAATTTTATGCTTTTAACATTTTCTAATTTTACAGTAGATTCTTTTTTTTCTTTTTCTGTTTTTACCATATTATATATTTTCATGTAAGAATTATAATTACTAGTAGCTTCATTTTTAAATTCTACAATTATATTAATACGATAATCTAAATCTGCAATGTAATTTCTAAATAAAATAATTAATGCTAAAGAACTCATTCCTGAAGCAATATTAATTCCACCAATATATATGATAGCTAAAGTAGTAAAAAAACTTACAAAGCTAAATAAATATTTATGTATATATATAATTTTATTATATTTTAGTACTTCATTAGTAGTATTCTTAAGCAATTCATCTATTTCACTTATATTACTTTCTTCAATTCTTAAAGATTTATTAGTAGCATAGCTATTTATAAATTCATTGGTTTTAGACGATAATTTAAGTCTTATATCTTGTAATTTTTTTATTACACTATAATTTTTTTTATATAATGGTTTCAAGGAAAAATAACAACTAAAAAATATTATTGTTGTAATTAATGCTAGTTTATAATTCAAAAATAATATAATAATTATTATATAAAAAATATCTTTATATTCTATTGGATATATTCTCATATAAGTCCAAGGAAATAGTAAAGATGCATTTTTAGCTTCTGTTGTATTTAAAGAAATAAGTTCTCCTACTTGATAATTGTCAATATCCTTAATTTTAGACTTAATCACGCTTCTAAAAAATTTACCCTGTATTGCTTTATCTTCGTCTACCATTAAGTCAGCACGTTTTTGATTATATATATATATTTGCGCTGTTCTTAAAATAATTAAAAAAATATAAATGCAAATACAAAAATAAACATGCTCAAATTTATTATTAGTCAAATATGTATCAATTATTAGTGATGTAATTATCGGCCCAGAAAATACTAAAATACTTGGTAATAGTCTAAATAAATACCAAAAAATAATTCTTGATTTATTACCTCCAAACTCTAGTAATCTTTTTTTATTGCTTATATTATTCATAATTATCACCTACTTTGTCCATAGCAATATCATATATCTTTTTATAATTACTATTATCCCTTAAAAGTGTTTCATGGTTACTAGTTATAATGTTCTTGTTATCAATATAAATAACTTTATCAAATTCGGGTGCTAATGCTATATCATATGAAACAATTATTTTAGTACAATTTGTTTGTTTATCTAACAAATCTTTTAATATAATTTTTTTATTCTTATTGTCAATTGCAGAAAAGGAATCGTCAAAAATCATAACATTTTTTGGTTTTACAAAACTTCTGGTTAAAATTAATCTTTGATTTTGCCCCTTAGAAAGCTTAATTCCTGTATTCCCTATAACTGTGTTATACCCTTCCTTTAAATCCTCTATATCATCATGTAACATAAATTTTTTTGATAAATTAATCATAAGATTGTCTGGAAAATATTGATCTAATATCTTTATATTATCTCTTATTGTTTTATTGTAAATATATGAATCTTGCAAAATCAAGCATATATATTCTCTAATATTCTTTCTATTCATATCTCTTATCTCTTTTCCACCTATTGTAATACTTCCTGTATAATCATAAAATCCAATAAGAGTCTTAAATAAAATAGTCTTTCCACTACCAGTTTTTCCAACAATAAATACTTTTTCATTTTCTTTTATTTCTAAGTTTATATTTTCTAAAATATTTTTATTTCCTAATTTTATAGTAGCATTTTGGAATTTAATATTATAATTATCTAAAGTTATATTTTCAATTTTATTATCTTCCATAGTTAAATTGACTAACTTATTTATTCTTTTATATGCAATAATAAAATCATTAAATTCTTCTAAAACGTGATGGAATTCACTAAATTCCTCAATTATTTTACTAGAGTAGTCAAGTACTGCTAACATTATTGGTAAAGTTATTTGATTTTGGGCCAATAAAATTGCTCCTATAGCAAAAATAAATGGTTTGTTTAGCATTGACATGCACATAACAAAAGCATAATATTTATCATCATATAAATATTTAAGTCTTGTATATTTTTTATTTTTTTCCACAATATTATTAAATTCACTTATTGATTTTTCTTCTAGATTATTTAATTTAACAAAATTTATATTCCTATAATTATCCTCTAAATTTTCATACATCTCATTAGAAACATCTATCATTTTATTTAAAAATGGACTACACTTTTTAAAATACCAAATACTTCTGGAAACAATCATTATTGATATTCCAAATATTAAAATAAGAAAATAGTAATGAATTCCAAGTAGTCTAAATCCAACAAAAACTATAAGTAAAAACAAATCTACGAAAAAAATTAATTGTTTATCAATAAAATTAACTAATTTATTTATGTCCGTAGAAGCTTTTTGTACTAAATCAGCTACTGAATTATTATAAAATGCAGTATAAGTAAGTTCTTGAATGTGATAAAATATTTCATGCTTCAAATTATATTGGAACTCTTGTATAAATTTGTCTTTAACTCTTGATTTTAAATAATTAAATAAACATATAAGTCCTTGAACACAAAGTAGTATCAAACAAATTATTATCAAATATAACTTTATGTCATTTATATTTTTCGTTATTAAATCTAATATATATATATTATCTGTATTTCCTATAATATTGTTTATTCCATAACTAATTATAATTGGTAAATAAGTTATAAAATACATGCCTATAATACTAAAAAAGAAAAATAGTATTACATATATTAATTTATTTTTTAAACACTTCATCAATAGTTTAAATAATTTCATTTAATTTCTCCATTTTACTATTTTAATTTAGCTAATAAAATTCAATAAACTATATTGATTATACATTATCCATTTTTTTTTGACAAGAATTATATCTTATATTATAATAAGTAGATAAAAGGGGGTCAAACCCCTTTTATCTACTTTTGTTTAAGGGGTATTTTTATGCAGAGAATTTTAAGTTATATTAGAAAAGCTGTAGATGATTATAATATGATCGATGATGGCGATAAAATAGCTGTTGGCCTTTCTGGTGGAAAAGATTCTATCACTCTATTAATGGGACTAAAAGCATTACAGAGATTTTATGATAAAAAATTTGAAATTATAGCAATTAGCATCAATCCTGGTTTCGAATTTTTTAATAGTGATTTTCTGAAAAAAACTTGTGAAAATATTGAAGTCCAATATGTAGAAGAGCAAAGTCATATAAAAGAAATAGTATTTGATATAAGAAAAGAAAAAAATCCATGTTCTCTATGCGCAAATCTTCGAAGAGGTATATTAAACAGCACAGCAATTAGAGAGGGATGTAATAAAATTGCATTAGGTCATAATGAGGACGATGTTTTAGAAACTTTCTTCTTAAATTTGCTATATGGTGGGAATATTAATACATTTGCCCCAACATCCTATATGGATAGATCAAAAATAACATTAATAAGGCCCCTTATTTATGCTCCTGAAAAAAGTATCAAAACATTTGTAAAGAAAAACAATATTCAAGTTATGCCAAAATGTTGCCCAATGGACCGGAGTAAGTAAAAGAGAAAATATGAAAAAACTAATATGGGAATTTCAAAAAGAAATTCCAAATGTAAAAGCAAATATCTATGGTGCAATAAAAAGAGGAAATATAAAAGGATGGAATAAATAACAAAAAATTTTCCTTTTTCGGACGGACTAATTTTAGACTTTTTGCAAAAAGTCTAAAATTAGTCCGTCCGAAAAAGGAAAAAAATCCGTCTCAAAAATTTTTTAGATTTTAACCAATTTTTTCATTCCATTTGTTATTTCTTCTACAAGTTCATTTGCATTTTCTAAGCTATTACCTTTTACTCCCATATAGAATTTTATTTTTGGCTCTGTTCCCGAAGGTCTTACTGAGCACCAAAAGTCATCTTCTAATTCAAAATATAATACATTTGATTTTGGTAAATCTTCTTTTTTTATATCATCTGTTTCATTATTTTTTATCGTTCCTTTTAAATAATCTCTAAATTTTAATACTCTATACTTTCCTATTTGTTTTGGAGGATTATTTCTTATTTTTTCCATAATATTTTTTATTTTCTCAGCACCATCTGCACCTTCTAAAACTATAGATACCTGATTTTCTTTATAATAACCATATTTTTTATACATATTTAACATATTATCCCATAATGTAAGTCCTTTTTCTTTATAAAATGCTGCTGCTTCTGAAAGCAGCATTAATGCAGCAATTCCGTCTTTATCTCTTACTTTATCTCCAACTAAGCAACCATAACTTTCCTCATATCCCATTATACATTTATATGTATTTTTTTCTTCGAATTCTTTTATTTTTGCTGCTATATTTTTAAATCCTGTTAAAACTTCAAATAGTGCAACATTATTTTCCTTACATATTCTATCTGTCATATTTGAGGATACTATTGTTTTTATTAATGCTACATTTGTTTCCAACAATCCTTTTTCTCTTTTTTGATTAATTAAATAATCTGCAACTGTTAGTCCAATCATGTTTCCATTAAATAATATATATTTACCGGTTTTATTATCCTTTACATGTAACCCTATTCTATCTGCATCTGGATCGTTTGCAATAACAACATCTGCATCCACTTCTTTTGCAAGTTTTAATGCAAGTTCAAATGAAGCAGGATCTTCCGGATTTGGATAAGATACTGTCGAAAAATTCCCATCTGGTTCTGCTTGCTCTTTTACTACATATACATTAGTAAATCCTAATTCATCTAAAATTCTTGTAGCTAATTTTTTTCCTGTTCCATGAAGTGGTGTATAGACAATTTTTATATTTTTTGCTTGTTTTTTTATAATTTCTGGATTCAATGAAATAGATTTTAAATATTCTATATATTTATTATCTATTTCTTCACCAATTACATTATATAATCCTTTTTTTATGGCTTCTTCTTCTGAAATTTGTTTTATTTCTGAATAACTCTCAATTGCATTTACTTCTTTTGTTATTTCATCATCTACTGGATAAGATATTTGTGCTCCATCCTTCCAATAAACTTTATAACCATTATATTTTGGAGGATTATGACTTGCAGTAATTACTATTCCAGAGATACAATTTAATTCTCTAACAGTAAAAGATAATTCTGGTGTTGGTCTTAGAGATTTAAATCTATATGTTTTTATTCCATTAGCATTTAATATTAAACAAGCAAGTTTGCTAAATTCTTTTGACATATTTCTTGAATCATAAGCGACTGCAACTCCTTTGTCTTGGCCATTATTTTTAATGATATAATTTGCAAGTCCCTGGGTTGCTTTTCCAACCGTGTATTTATTCATCCTATTAGTACCTGGTCCTACAATTCCTCGAAGACCTGCTGTTCCAAATTCTAATTCCTTATAAAAACTATCTTTTATTTCTTCATCATTTTCTTGTATTTCTCTTAAAGCCTTTTTTGTTTCCTCATCAATTTCATCACTTTCTAACCATTCTTTATATTTTTTTAAATATTCCATTTTTTTACTCCTTTCATTATTCAATCTTCACAAGTGGGCGGACACCAGGCCCGCCCCTACAGACATTTGCATTTAATCTGTGGTTTTTTCTTTCGGGCGGACAGGCCCTCGTCCTCCCCTACGGCGTTTGCATTTGGTTTGTTGTTGTTTGCAATGGTTTATTTCTAATCTCTAACTTCTAATTTCTAACTTCTAAACTGCAATTTACTTAATTATTACTATGAAAATTATTATACAATTCTACAGCTGTTTCTGCACTATCTGTACCTTCTCTATTCTTTACAGGTGCAAATTCATCTTCTCTTTTTACTCTTAAAATTAACATATCATCTAATTTATTAAATGCATCAAATATAAAACTTTCAAATTTATACGCATTTGGCTCATTTGGTTTTATAATATTTCCTTGTTCGTCTAAATATGTTGCTTTTTTAAATGCACTGTGATATGGAAGTTTTTGATTTCCTATAATTTCTAAACCTCTAATATTAAACATATTACAATTTATATGAGATTCTCCATATATTAAATCTCCATTTTCATCTACTTCATGTGCCATCACTTTCGATATTTCTGTATATTCTATTACACTTGGTTTTCCATTTTTTTTACAAAAAACTCCTACTTTTTCATCCGGATTTGCTTTTACTAAAGATTTTCCAGCCTCTAAAACTTGTTTTTCCTTTGATATACCAATTAATATTTCATCCACCATTTTTGCAAGAGGATTGTCAACAGGTCCAATAAAAATCCATTCTATACCTTTTTTCTTCATATCTTCTACAATATTATTTTTAAACATTGCTTCAAAAATTCCACCATGTCCATCTGCTGCTTCCTTAACAATTCCATCTTCAGTTATAATTATTTTTCCTTTTGTATCTACCATTGGAAGTTCACCTTGAATAAAAAATTTTATTGCATCTTTTGGATAATTAAAATAATTATTTTCCTCAAAAAATTGTACTGTTTGCTTATTATTTTCTCTACTTGTCATTATATACCATGGAATTATTATATTATATTTATTTTTCGCATCTTTTAAATTATCACATAATATTTCAAACAAGGATTTTGGATTTGGTTTTACATTTAATATATAAGTACCTTTTGGTCCACTATGTCCGAAGTCTTGTTCCTTGACCTCCTGCCATTGTAACTACAGCTAATTTTTCTTTTTTTATTTCATCAGCACCAATTTTAAAATATTTTTCTTTTTCTTCTTTTGATAATTTTTCCTTTTCTATATATGGAATAGGCTCGATTTTATCTTTTTCTGGTTTTATTTCTGCCTTTGTTTGCTTATATAGGTTGTTTATTTGATCAAAATCTATATTTGTAATCTGATTTAATAAATATTTTTTATTAAAATCATCCAAATTTTCATATTGTGATAATAAATGTGTTTGATTATATTTCTCCAAAATATGCTTAGCTTGAATATATTTATTTCCCAATATATTATTCTCCTTTCTTTATTTTTCATTTTTATATTATATCAAATTATTTTCTTAGTCAATAAATTAATTATATAAGATAATATAAATTGTAGTTTGTAGGGATAAATTCATTTTCAAATCTGTAGGGGCAGATTCCATATCTTCCCGGAATTATTTATTGTTTTTCGGGCGGAAATTGATTCCGCCCCTACAACATTTGCAATTAATTTATTGATTAGCTTTATCGGGCGGACAGGGTCGTCCGCCCCTACACAAAATTCCAAATTTCAAACACCAAATACCATTATACAAACTACAATTTATCTAATTTGAAAGCTAAAATATTAATCTCTTAATTAAAAATTAATATTTTAGCTTTATTTAATATATTTTAATTTGCTTTTTCCTTTTTATAATTTTCAAAAATATCTTCAATTTTGTGTATCCCCGATGTATTTAATATATAATTATGAGTATCTAATATATCTCTTATATTATCATCAAATTCTGTTACTTCATAACAGTTTATTATTGTAACTTTTCTATAATTATATTTTTTAAAAAATTTATCTAACATTTTATTTGTCTCACTTATATATTTTTGATTTCCGCTTATTATTATATTTATATCTTTTTTACACTCTATTAAATATTTTAAATTTTTTTCTATATTTGTATATCTTTTGATTTTACTATTTTTCCAATTAATATTTAATATATCTTGTTTTTCTTTTTCATTTATTATTAAATTAGACAGTACTGTATTTATATTTTCATTTAAATTATATTCAAAAAATGTTACAATATTTGTTTCTTTTACTAATTGCTCTTTTAAATATGGTAATATCATTGTTACCAAATGTATACTACTTATATAAAAACCACATATTTTATTCATTATTTTAATCCCCCATCTTTCGTATTTCCCTAAGTTTTTCTACTGGTAAATTTTACCATTTATTTTTATACATGTCAATATAAATCGTAATCATAAATTCGACATTGTATACATGTATATTTTTTTAAATTTGGTTAATACTTTTTTTAAAGAGATTTATTAACAATTTTTAAACTAATTTCTAATGGAGGTTTATAATGAAAATTTTTAAACAAATTACTTTACTTATAATATTGTTATTTATTTATACTATTATATGTGCATTTTCTTATGTTAATGCAGTATCTACTAATATTCAAAATAGTGTATTTAGATTACATGTAATTGCAAATAGTAATTCTGAAGAAGATCAAAATTTAAAATATATTGTAAGAGATAAGGTTTTAGACTATATAAATAAAATTTCTAATAATACAAACTCTAAGGAAGATGTCATTTCCTTAGTAAATAATAATATTAATGAAATTCAAAATATAGCCCAAAATACTATATATGAAAATGGATATAATTACTCTGTAAAATTAAATATAGGTAATTTTTCTTTTCCTACAAAAACTTATGGAGATATCTCGCTTCCGGCAGGTTTTTATGATGCATTAAAAATAGAAATAGGAGATGCAAAAGGTCAAAATTGGTGGTGCGTAATGTTTCCTCCTTTATGCTTTGTAGATGTAACAACTGGCATTGTTCCTGATGAATCAAAAAAAGTTATTAAAGATAGTCTATCAGATGAAGAATATTCTCTTTTAGCTGAAAATAGTAATGACATGCATTTCAAGTTTAAAATTGTTGAAATGTTTCAAAATTTAAGTATAAAATTAGCCCAAAACTAAAAAGATATTGTAAAAGTTGCAAATATGTGATATATTTTTAATAGTTAGAGTGTATTGTTACACTCTAACTTTATATTGTAATAAATTATAACTCTATATTCGCTATTACCTTTTACATTAGTTTGCTACTCTATCATTTTTAAGCCGAAAAAACTTTTTGAGTTTCTTAGCTCATAAAAGTTTTAATAATTTTTTATTATAGTATAAATTGCTCGAATGGAGGTTTATATGGAAAAATTAGTTATTAATGGAGGAACACCATTAAAAGGAGAAGTTAATATTAGTGGTGCTAAAAATTCCGCTGTTGCAATTTTGCCCGCTACATTATTAATTGACGGAACCTGTGTTATTAATAATTTACCAAATATTGTAGATGTTAAACTTTCTTGCGAAATTTTAGAAGGACTTGGTGCAAAAATTAAATGGATAGATAAAAATAGTATAGAAATTGATACAAGAAATATTACAAATACAATTGCTCCTATAGATTTAACTAGAAAATTTAGAGCTTCATATTATTTAATTGGTTCTATGTTAGGTAGAAAAAAAGAAATTGAAGTTGGTCTTCCAGGTGGATGCAATTTAGGTGCAAGACCCATTGATCAACATATTAAAGCTTTTGAATTACTTGGAGCAGAAGTTAGTATTACAGGTGGAAATGTTCGTGCAACTGCAAATAAGCTTATTGGAACAAACATATACATGGATATAGTCTCTGTTGGTGCAACTATTAATGCAATGCTTGCAAGTGTACTTGCAGAAGGTACTACTATAATAGATAATGCTGCCAAAGAACCACATGTTGTTGATATTGCAAATTTTTTAAATACCATGGGGGCAGACATTAGAGGTGCCGGAACAGACATGATAAAAATAAATGGTGTTTCTTCCTTAAAAGGTGGCCAAAGCTATTCTGTAGTTCCTGACCAAATAGAAGCAGGTACTTTTATGCTTTCTGCTATTGCTTCTAAAGGTGATTTAATAATAAAAAATTGTATAACGAAGCACTTAGAATGTATAACTGCTAAAATAATAGAAATTGGTGGAAATGTAGAAATGAATGGAGATAAATTAAGAGTATGGTATACTTCTAGACCTTCTAAAGCCATAATAAAAACTCTTCCTTATCCAGGTTTTCCTACTGATTTACAGCCTCAAATGGGTGTTGTACTTTCTCTTGCAAATGGAACCAGTATAATAAATGAAAGTATTTGGGAATCTAGATTTCAATATACTAATGAATTGAATAAAATGGGAGCGCAAATTACAGCTCAAGGAAAATCTGCTATATTTGAAGGTGTGGAAAATCTGTATGGAGCATCTGTATATTCTAGTGATTTACGTGCAGGTGCAGCATTAATTATTGCTGGAATAGCAGCTCAAGGAACAACAGAAGTATTTAATTTAGAACATATAGATAGAGGATATGAAAATATAGAGGAAAAGTTTAGGTCAATTGGTGCAAATATACAAAGAATTAAAGAATAAATTTGATAAAGCAAAGGATGAAAAAAAGAATGTTTAGATATTGTAGCTTATTTAGTGGAAGTAGTGGAAATAGTTTTTTTGTACAATCTGATAATACTAATATATTAATTGATGCAGGTGTCAGTTCCAAAAAAATAATTTTGGCACTTCGGTGAGTTAAATATATCCATAGAAAAAATTCAAGCAATACTAGTTACCCATGAACATACAGATCATACAAAAAGTATAGCTACTTTATCTAATAAATTCAATATACCTATATATGCCACTAAGAAAACTTGGGCAGCTTTACCTAACATATATAACAAAATTTCAGAACAAAATAAAAAGTATTTTAATATATTAAAAGATTTTGTAATAGGAGATTTAAAAATTTTTCCTTTTCCTATTCCTCATGATGCTGCAGATCCATGTGGATTTAATATTTTTAATAATAATAAAAAAATTAGTATAGCAACAGATATTGGTCATGTTTCAAAAGAATTACTAAACCATTTAAAAAACAGTACATCTATATTATTAGAATCCAATTATGATCCAGAAATATTAAAATATTCTTCTTATCCTTATTTATTAAAGCAAAGAATTTCTAGCGATAATGGACACTTATCTAATATAATGGCTGGAAAAACTTTATCTACACTTTATAACTCTGGTTTAAAAAATGCACTTTTAATTCATCTAAGTAAAGAAAATAATTTTCCAGAATTAGCTTACAAAACTGTTTATAATGAAATTTCAAATTATAAAGATTTTTCATTAGAAGTAGCACCAAGGGATAATCCAAGCAAATTATTCGATGTATGTTAAAAATAATAGTGTTAAACTATTTAAATTTATTTTAAAGTCCACGCACGTTGTTTGCTCGCCAAAATTTTAAAAAAATTTTGTTCAAATGCAAAACTTTTATTAATAAGAAAAGGATATTCAGCAGGTACGTGAATATCCTTTTTATTAGAAATAAAACTTATAAGAATAAAATCTATGGGGGTTGCAGGGAAAGATGATAAAACTATTTATAATGGGCGCATTTATAAATAGACTCTTTTTGGTATCCCTGCAAGATTAAAAACAATTTTATATATTTTTGTCTCATAGACAATTTTGTGACATTTTTATACCTAATATAAAACAATATTATTTAGTTATTTTTTTTATTATTTTTCTTGAAAAAGTTTTAGTGATAATTTTTCTGATAGTAAAAAAAATGAAAAAAAATAATAAGAATTTAAAATACATTATTTCACCTTTAAAATTAATTGAATTAAATATTTTTGATATAAATTATTATTTAAAATCTATAATTATAATACTATATATTCCAAAATATGTCAATAAAAACTTTACGACATTATATTCCAAATTACGACAGATGCTATCATTCCTACTAAGTCACCTATTAAAGCAGCAACTAATACAAATCTTATTTTTTTTATTCCTACTACGCTAGTATATATAGCTATTGTATAAAGTGTAGTTTCTGTAGATCCCATAATTGTAGAAGTAATAAGACCTAATTTACTATCTACTCCATATACATTCATAATATCACTTCCAATTGCAATTGATGCACTTCCGTGAAATTGGTCTTAAAATTGCAAGAGGCATAATTTCCTTTGGTATTCCCAAAAAATTTATTATTGGAGAAATTATTTTTATAAAAAAATCTAATATACCAGAATATCTTAAAGCCCCTATAGCCACAAATAAACCTATTAGTGTAGGAAAAATTTTAACAACAATCTCTATTCCTTCCTTTGCTCCATCCAAAAAAATATCAAAAACTTTATTTTTTTCTAATAATCCATATATAACTATTATTAAAATAGTAAATGGTATTGCTAAATTTGAAAAATAATTAATTAATGTCATTATATCTCTCCTAAAATTTTTTCATTAATATTTTAACTGAAAGTACTGCAGCTACTGCAGCACATATTGTAGATATCCATACTGGTATCATCATAGCTGTAGGATTATTAGAACCTAGTGAACTTCTTAAAGCAATTACAGTTGTAGGTATTATCTGTATAGAAGCTGTATTTAAGACAATAAAAATAGCCATAGAATTAGATAACCTATCTTTTTCCTTATTTTTATTTTGCATTGATTTCATTGCCTTTAATCCCAAAGGTGTCGCTGCATTTCCTAATCCCATAATATTTGCTATAATATTCATAGTTATTTCTTCATGAACTTTTTCTCCTTCCTTTATATCTGGAAATAATTTTTTCATTATTGGACTTAAAAATTTTGTTAAATGCTTTACAATGCTTGTTTTAGAAGCAATTTGCATTATACCATTCCACAAACAAATTGTTCCTAATAAAGAAATAGATAATTCAACTGCCAATTTAGTAGATTCGAAGATAGAGTTATTTACCTCTGCAACCCTTCCACTAAAAATAGCATATATAAAAGATACTATTAAAAAAAATGGCCATATAATGTTTAACATTTTTATCCCTGTCCTTTAATTAATATCTATTCATTGATTTTTTTTATATGCTAAAATATTGTGTAAATAAATTTACAAAAAAAGGAAACTATTTTTATTGACCTTTTATATATTTTATGATATTATAATTATATACTCGATTTGTCGAAAAATGTAATATTAAGGGGGCTATTTTATGAAATCAACTGGAATAATAAGAAGAGTAGATGAACTAGGTAGAGTTGTTCTACCAATAGAATTAAGAAACAAATTTGGAATTACTGAAAAGGACCCTATGGAAATATATGTTGATGGTTCTTCAATAATTCTAAAAAAATATGAACCAAATTGTATTTTCTGTGGAAACTCAAAAAAATTAGTAGATTATCAAGGAAAAATGATTTGTGAAAAATGCGCAGAAAAAATATCAAAATTAAAAGCAGAATAAGAGGGTGTCTTAAAATAGGACATCCTCTTTGTTAAAGTACTTGCCAATATTTCCCTTTTTAGTATTACTTTCAATATTTTCAAACAAATTAAATTATTTTTTTATTATCATATTTCCAAATTTATTTTAATCAATTTTTCAAAGATTGGTTGACACAAGACTTACTTTTTTATTATACATTATTTTCTGTTTTTACATATAGTGATAGACGACATCCTGCAGTTTTAAATACAGACATTGGATTATTGTCATTACGTCTATTATTAGGAGATACTTTATCCGAAGTGTAGAAACTACCTCCCCTATATACTCGTATATTGTTACTATATGCTTCTTGTGTCCATTCCCATACATTTCCTTCTAGGTCGTAAATATTACATGCAATATCATTATATTCTACATCAGCAGTATCATAATTTTCCCCACCAGTTGCATAAGGATCTCTTAAATTGTGGGCAACATTGTTATCTGCCTTTACATGGCTTGCATCCGTTCCTTTTAAAATAAATTTTAACATAGCATCCCACTGACATCCCCATATCATTTCTGATGTCACACTTTCTTTACTTTCCCCATAGGTTCTAGAATTCTTATACATAGTATACCAATTTAAATTATTCATTGGTATCTCCCCTTTTTTGCTTTGAGCAACACTAGCATTCATACTAGTTTCATATCTTCCCACATAAAATCCATGATACTTTGCTATACTTTCTACCATTTCATTAAATCTGTCTTGATATAATGTTTGATTCCATTCCTCAAGATTTGAGGTATTATCATAACTATTTAAATTATCTGGCTCTTTATAACTATTAGTGTCAGACAAATCATATAAAACTCCACTATAATTAATTTTTCCATTATCTTCAGTTGGTTTTTGTACTGCAAAGTCATTTAAATTAGGTACTGGTATCCACACAAATTCACTTGTTTCATCTGAGATTACTAATCCTTTTGTTACCTCTGGTCCTCCCTCTGCGTCCCAATTAGCTCCTCTATCATTTATTGGTTTAAATCCTTTTGGAATAACTGGATTATTTTCATTTGGTTCTAATCCATTTATAGTACTATTTTCTGTTGTAAGTTGGTCTATTTTTGCTTGTGGATATGCTTTTCTACGTTCATTTCCATTTTCATCTATATAAAATGTATTTTTATATGGACTTGTGTATGTTCCGCTACCTCCTGTCCATCCTAATTTTTGTATGTCTTCATCTAATTGTTGAAAATTTACTTTTCCTTCATCATTCATTGCACCTGCCACCGCTGATAATAATTGTTCCTTATCTACCTCTAATTGTGTTAGATTTTTTGCATTTTCTGCTTTTTCAAATAGTCCTCCATTTAGTGCTACATTTATTGTTACTACTACCAATATTAGCATTACTATTATTGTAATAATTAAGGCAATTAGGGTAATGCCTGTTTTAGAGGTTAGAAGTTGGAATTTAGAATTTGGACTTAGATATTCCTCTGAAGTTTTTTTAGTATTTTCTTTTAACATATGTTTTTCTTTCCCTTCTTTTGTATTATTTACTTTTATTCTTTACTTTATGTGTATTATAAATTATATATTTTTTAGTGTCAATATATCTTCTATTTTGCCATATATTTTACTTAAATAAATTTATGTTCTTAAAAAATATTATCATATAACTTTTTATTTTTAAATGCTTTTTATGTTTATTTATAAATACAATTCTATTATATAATATACTACTATGACTATTACCTTTATGATTTATTTCTTTTATTCCCAAACTGAAATTTGCATGAATAACTGCCGTCAAAAAAGTCTCACTCTTTATCCAAAAAATATTTATATATTTCATTTTTATTTACATTTCTATCTTTTGCTATTTTTTTTATAATTTCTTTCTTGTCAAAATCCTGTTTTTCATAATATTTATAATGTTCTTCTAAAGATAAATTATTTAAAACTTTAATTTGTTCTTCTTTTGCATTATGGTCACTGCCTTCCACCATAATAACAAATTCTCCTTTCGGAAATTCCATTTTTTCTATTATATCAGAAATTTTACCTCTAATATATTCTTCGTGTATTTTTGTCATTTCTCTTGCAACAACAGCATTTCTATCACCAAGAACTCCCTTTATAGTTTCTAAAGTATTTATTATCTTATGTGGTGCTTCATAAAAAATAATAGTTTGTGATAAAAATTTTAATTCTTCTAATTTTTCTATTTTTTCTTTTTTATTTACAGATAAAAATCCTATAAAAATAAATTCTTTTGTATTTAATCCAGAAGAAATTAATGCAGTTATAGCGGCACATGCTCCCGGAACAGGAACTATTTCTATATTATTTTTTATTGCTTCTTTTACAATTTTTTCCCCGGGATCTGATATTCCAGGTGTTCCAGCATCTGATACTAAAGCAATGCTTTCTCCATTTAATATTTTATCTATTAAAATATTACTTTTTACATTTTCGCTTTCCCTATAATAGCTAATTAATGGTTTATTAATTTGCAAATGATTTAATAATTTTAAAGTATGCCTTGTATCTTCTGCAGCTATTAAATCAACTTCTTTTAATATTTTTATTGCTCTTAAAGTAATATCTTCCAAATTTCCTATTGGTGTTGCTACTAAATATAATTTTCCGTTTCATAAAATTATAAAAAACCTCCCTCAAATAATTAATATTTATTATAAATCTTTAAAATTTCTTTTGTATATGTGCCGTTATCGTTATATACAATTAATGGTTTTTCTATTTTAAGAAATTCTTTTGCACCTTTAGTGGCTTTAATTAATACCAAATTTGGTTCTTTTTCTATTTTTGGATAAATAAATCTTATTATTTTAGGTTCTAATTTATATTTTTTTAATGATTGTATTATATCTACAATTCTATCTGGTCTGTGAACCATGTATAAAGAACAATTACTATTTAATAATTTAGAAGAAATTTTTGCTATATCTTCTATATTACACATAATTTCATGTCTTGATATTAATTGAATTTCATCCTTACTTTTTAATCCCGTATTATTTTTTTTATATGGGGGATTAGTAACTATTGCATCAAAACTATTTGGTGTAAAAATTTTATCTAAATTTTTAATATCTTCATTTATTATTTCAAATCTATTTTCTAAATTGTTTAATTTAATTGATTTTTTTGCCATATCATAAACATCTTTTTGAATTTCTACTCCAATAATTTTTTTCAAATTAGTTTTTCCACATAATAAAATGCTGATTATTCCAGTTCCAGTACCTAAATCTAAAACATTTGCATCTTTTTTTATATTCTTTGCAAAATCAGATAAAAGCACACTATCTATCCCAAAACAAAATCCATTTTTATTTTGAATAATTTTTAATCCTTTATATTCTAAATCATCAATTCTTTCATTTTCTTTTAATAAAATAGTAATTCCTCTTTTCATAAACAATATTTTATTTTTTTCATATAATATATTATCATATATTTATATTTAATTTCAAGGAGTATATAATGCCTAATAATAGCAATAAAAAAGAAAAAAAATTTAATTTTGCACAAAAAAAAGATTGCACAATACGTTCTATTAAAGAAGTCGAATATTTTTTGTGCAATCTTGATAAAGCTTTAAAATCATTTAAAATTTACAAATTTTTAAAATAATTATTCTCTAACAAATATTTTGTCAAAAATTACTCCATTATCAGGAAACCCTCTATTTTCTTCTCCATCTATTAGAAAAGCTACTTTATTAATTTCTGTTAATTCTGTAACAGTATTTACAATAGATTTTAAAATAAGTTCTTCTTGTTCTGTTCCCAAATTCTGTTCATTAATAAAATCTTCTGTCAAATCTATATATAAAACATCATCTTTTATTTGTGCACTATTTATTTGGGTATTTTCAGGTATTATTTTTAATAAATTTTCATTTTTTGGGCCTTCAATTAATAATTTTATTAATTCTTCATACGGATCATTTACTAATTTCTTGGAATCAATTTGTCTTGCTTCTGGTGCTAATTTATAACTATTAGGATCTAAAAAATATAAAGTGACCACTGTTTGTCTTAGCTGTTCTTCTGTTATTTCTTCTTGTGGAGTATATTCTAATAAAATATCATTATTTTTATTTTTTGCATTATTATAAATAAAATACCCAACCAATATTAAAACAAGTACTATTAATATTATACTAACATACATAATTAATTTTTTATTTTTCATAATGAACTCCTTTTTAATTATATTTGTTTAATAATATTATAGACAAGTATATTTTAGAACATATTTTTTATTATATTTTAATTTAATAATTAATTTATTTTAATATTTTATTTTTGATATAATTAATATAATTTTTAGCAGTTTTATACCCAATTTCATAAAGCTCATCAATTTTATCCATATCTAATAAAGAAATATCTTTGGTTTTTATTTTTAATAAATAATCTGCCCCTTGTAATTCATAATTAGATAATTCATGTGTTAGTATATCCATAGAATTACTCACAATTTCTATAACATTTTTACAACATTTTCCATCAATATCCTTATCAAAAACTACACTAATAACTTTATCTGCACCTAAATTTTTAATCTCTCTCCAAGGAACATTCTCTCTAATACCTCCATCAATTAATTCTGTATTATCAAACTCACATGGAGAAAAAACTAAAGGATAACTACAACTTGACCTTACAGCTTTTCCTATATTTATACTATTATTAAATACAATTTTATCAGAAAAACCTCTTTTATTATTCATTGAAAAAAAACAATAAATTTTTCCATTATGTACATCAACACTAGGTATTAATAATGGCATTTTAATATCACCAATTTTTTTAATATTTTTATCTATAGCTGCTTTATTAACAATTTTTTCAATTATTTCTCCACTATTTAATCCATTAATAATAATTTTTCTTTTCAATATTACACCATAAACTAATTTTAAAATATTTTTGAAATCAACATATTTTATTTTTTTAGAATATTTTTTAAATAATATATAAATCTCCTTATAATTATATCCGCATTGCATATAAACTAGCCACAATACTTCCAGAAGATGTTCCGGAAATATAATCTATATTAATTTTTTCTTCCTCAAAGGCTTTTAAAACTCCAATATGAGCTGCTCCCTTTACTCCTCCGTCCAGATAAAGCTAAACCTAATTTCATATATATCACCAATAAATATATATTAATAAAATTTTAATATATTATAAAAATTTCAAATTTAATTAATTAACAATTAATAATTTTTTAAATTAATTATTATTTTAATATTTATTATTATTTATTATTTTTTATTAATTATTTTTTATTTATTATTTATTTTTTATTATTTGTTTTTTATAGTATATTCTCAAATAAAATTTTCGGGTAATTATTTATTTTATATTTAAACCTTATCAATTTAATAAAATTTTTTATTAAACTTTAATATCATTTTCATATTATCCATAAAATTATTTTTTGCTTTAATGTCAAAATAATTTTTTCAACTTTTAAAATATTTTTACATAGTCAAATTTTATAGTTTTATTTTTTTGTCTTTTTGGTAACCGTTCTTTTCGTTATAAGTTTATCTATATCTATTTTTATATTACCAATTTTTTCCTGAATAAAAAAGTCAGTTTCTTAAATAATCTTTCTTAGTCTTATTTCTTTTAAAGCAAATTTGCAAAATTTTTATTGTTATGTAAATCTTCTTTTTTTGCCTTTTATAAGTTTATCTAACAACATTTTATATATTAATACACTTACTTTATACAATTCATTCAAAGAAATTCTAAAAAACTACAATAAAACTTAACAATTTATTGTAAACCACATTTTTGGATAAAATAGTTTATGTTTACTTTGGAGGTTTTTGCAAAATATCTATAAAACGTTTAAATCCGTTATATTTTTGTATTTTAAAATTATAAAAAAAATCTTCTAAACAGTTTGACTTTATAATTTGAACTCGTTTAATCAATATACCCAAATTTATAATTAAACAATTTTATTTTAATTCTTTAATTTTATTATCAAAACAATCATATAAAAAAACATTAAGCCTTCGTCCTTTTTATTCTATTTTATTGGTTTACATATTGTTAAATTTTCTTTAACAATAAAACAATCACATAATATTGCATACTTACATATCTTATAACCATAAATAAAATTACTTAGATTTTCGTTTTCCTTTTTTTACCATTTTATTTGTTTCAATTTATAAAATTATATTTTATTTTTTATAGCATTCATTTTTTATTAACTACATTCTTTATCATTGAAAACTTTTTTATCATCTCTTTCTTTTAAATATAAATATTTTTAATTTCAAAATGTTTTGACTAATTAACAAATTAGTTTGTGTTTTTATGCTTATCAAATATTTTATATAATTTTGCACTTCATAAAATAATACTTTATTAATTATATTAATTTATTAATTTATTATTTTATTATTTATTTATTATTATTTATTATTTTTATTTATCATTTTTTATTTTTTTATTATTTATTTATTTTTATCATTTAATTATCAATATATCATCAAATAAATTATTCGGGTAATTATTTATTTCTTTTTCACATTTCATCGATTTAATTAAAATTTAAAGAATTTAAATTTTAATTAAACGTTTAAAAGCTAAAACAATTATTTTTTGACAAATGAGAATTCATTTTCAAAAAATAATGTTTTAGCTTTATATATTTATATTATATATTTTTTTCATATATATTTATAATTATAATTGTAAAAATTCAGTTCTAAGTGTAATATTCAAAATTAAACTGACTTTTCTATTACTTCGTTTGTATTTAACAAAATATATAGCCACTTTACATTTCCCCTTTCTTATATTAAAAATTCTTAATGTGCCGATACTATTATTAAATTAATATACTTTTTTATTTCCCCCTATCTTTATAACAACTTTAAAATAAAAATTTTTAAATAAATCTAAAACTTTTTTATACAATCTTAAATTACCTTAAAATTTCTTATCTACTATTATTTTACTTAACTCATTTTAATTTTTTATTTTTTTAAATTTACTTTTCAAAATCATTAAAATATCAATCTTTTTTGCAACAAAAAAGAGCAATGCTTTAATTCGCATTATTCTAATTTTTTTATTAATTTAATATATTATAGCAACATTAAGCCCTTAAAACTGCTCATACGCCGTTATTTCGGCTTATTTAATTTTTTTATTCATTACTATATTTAATTCGCGCAAAACCTATTCAAATTTCAATTTTAATCAAAAAATCATATAACTTTATATCTACAATCTAAAATCGCATTATACTCAATTTTACTTGCAAATATATTTTTTACTACAATCCTTATATATGTATTATAAAATGAAAAAGGAAAGAGAGAAGCCGTTATAACAGCTTCTCCCAAAAGGTTCGGTCGAATGATGCTTAAATGAACGGTTTTGGATACCGGCGAGCGAGATTTTCATGGATTTCTTCTTTGGTGAACTTCCCTTTACGGAAAGCTTGAATAGTCTTCATGAACTTTCTCATATCCCGGTTACAGCAGTTATTCCAGAGCTTAAAAATTTCGAATCCATAAATGCCCATCGTATCGAAAAGCAGAATATCTAAACAAGCCATAGGATCCGACTCCAGCATCTGACACATGCAAATAACAGCACCAGAATTGCCATCAGACATCGCCATCAACATGTCTTTAACGCTCATGTCAGCAGTAATCCGAGTATTAGCCATAGCAGTCTCCTTTTACTTTATCTACCAACATTGTCAGCAGATTTTAAAGTAGTGTAATTATTTTATTCGCTACACCTACGAATAATTATACTTTTTATTGTATCACATTTTACATAATATTGCAAATTCTAGCTTCTATTATTGTATTTAATTTATGATAATATCACCTTAGAACTTTGTAAGCGAATATTTCACCCTAAATGTATATTTTTGTAAAAATTACAAAACATAGGAAGGTGGAATATTTAATGTTAAAACAAAAAGATTTAAAAAGAGCTACTTTAATCCAAGCATGTATAAATGGAGAATGTACTGTAAAACAAGTTGCTAATGCTTTAGGTCTTTCTGAACGTCGTGTAAAACAAATAAAAAAGGAGGTTAAAGAAAACGGCGTTAAATCCATTCAACATGGAAATCGTGGCAGAAAACCTAAAAATACAATATCAGATGAAACAAGAAAAAAGATATTAGAACTTAGAAGCTCTTACGAATATGAAATATCCAATTTCAAACATTTTCAAGAACTTTTAAAAGAACGTGAAAATATTGATGTATCATATTCTGCACTTTACAATATTTTGCATAATGCAGGCATTAAAAGCCCTAAAAAACATCGTAAAACTAAGTTACATCATAGAAGAAAGCGTAAAGAATGTGAAGGCATGATGTTACAAGCTGATGGTACACCTTTTGATTGGTTTGAAGATGGTAATCAATATTCTATACATGGTTTCATAGA
>CANQYS010000004.1 GCA_947628115.1 uncultured Clostridia bacterium
ATTACTTTTTCTTTATCACTTAAATTTTTATCTGTTAATACTTCTATTGGTATCCATAATCCTTTTAAATTTAGATTCGACATTGCCATTCCCTCCCTTCTACTAAATTATTTTGCTTCACATTGCCTTTATTTCAATTTTGAGCATTAAGATAGTATAATTTTATATCGTAATGTTGTAGATAAAAAATTTCCATAAAAAAGGAAGGCTACATTTTATTAATTGTAACCTTCTATAATAATACATATTTTTTATTTTATAAATTCATATAATTGTTTTGCTATTTCTTCTATGGTATAATCTGCTGTCTTTAGTCCTAAAATATCTGATAAAATTGGACTATATTTAGATACTTCTTCTTTAGAAACATTATGCCATATCGGTAATATTTTACAAGCACCTTCAGAATATCTCGAAAATAATCCGTTTAACTCTTTCTCCGTCCAAAACTTTTTAAAGTATGTACTTGTTAATATAACTATTCCATATTTTGAATTAGCTAGTCCACTATCTATTGATTTTCTTAGACTATCTCCAACTTTTAAAGTAAACTTATCATACCATACGTTAGCGCCTAATTTTTCTAATTCTTTTGCCAATGGTTCTGCGACATCTTTTTTATCTTCACTAGCATGTGATATAAAGAAATCATACTTTTTATTAATTTGTTCATCATTCTGTATAGACTTATATTCTTGAATATTTATTATTTGCCTTTGTTCCATATCTTTTTGATTCTTAATTATTTGTTTCTGTATTCTTTCTTGTTCTTTATTTAATTCTATCTGCTTCGATGTGAACTTTTCTTGTTTTTCACCTAATTTTTTATTAATGTCTGCTTGCTTAGATTTTGATTTTACAATATCATTATTAAGCCTTTCTATTTGCCTATTTTTACTTTTTAACATCGATATAGATGTATTTTTTGTTATTGACCTACTTATTCTAGATATTTCACTCATTTTTTTTGCTTCATTCTTTTGCTCATCTGTTAAATTTTTATTTAACCTAGCAATTTCACTTGATAAATTTTTTATTTCATTTTGTAACAAACTAATTGACATATCTTTTCTCCTTCTGTAAATTTATTTTATCCTTTTACATTTTACCACATTTTGTCGAAAAAATAAAGCCTTAAAATTTTACATTTAAAGCTTTATTAATTTTATTATCTAATTACCAATCCCAATTTTACAACTGGATTCTTCTCAGCTAGAAAAACCTTCTTTATTTCAATACTTTCAGGAATAACTTGTCCAACTTTTCTACCGTTCTTTAGTGTTACATCTTTGTGTACTGTACTTTTACTTATTCCAAATTTTTTTGCAGCACCTCTTACTGTATCTTTTGAAGCTATTATATATTGTGCTAATCTAATTGCACGTTCTTCTATTGAAACACCTCTCATAAAGACAAACCTCCATACGAATTACATTTGTTTAATTCTATTCATATAAGGGTTGTATTATGATAATATAATTTTTTATCTATTATTTATATATTAAATGAAAAGGAACACTTATTTTTAATAAATGCTCCTTTTCTAACTAACCTCTTCCATCTAAACCTCCTTGTTTCTATATTAGTACTTTTGTACCTAGAAGAATTTTTATATACAAACTAGATTGCTACATCTAGCACATCCTAGTTATACTTATATTATAGCATCGTTTACATAACATGTCAATAGTTCTGTACATATTTTTGTTGACATTTTATGTTGATTGCAATATACTATTATTACTGCATTTAGTAGATAACCTTCAAACAAATACATTATGAAAGGATTGAAACAAATGAAGGTAATTGACAGCAATAAACATTCTGAAAATGAGATAAAAGAATATACGCAATTATATGAAAAATTACTTGAACCTTTTAAATTTAAAGGTTTTTCAAAAGAAGCATTTAAAATTGCTAATTTAAAAAATGCAATTTATAATCTTCCTAGTAAACAAAAAAGGGCAATAATGCGTTATCTCCATAAAAGAACATATAATTATAATTATTATATTTCAGGAATATATGAACTTAGAAAACTTAATTTTCGGGTTTTATATGATTCAGAAATCATTGAATTTTTAAGAAGAGCTATAGATTACGCTGATTATCAACCACTTGTTGCTTATAACTTTGTTAAATTATATGATCAAATCTCTGGTTGTTCTTATAAAGAAAATGTATCAAAAAAATTCTGTATTTCTGAAATTGAAAATGCTTTAGACAAATTGCCCACCATCGTTTCGGATACAATAGAATTATCCTTTGGTCTTTTTGACGGCTTTTCTCTTTCCCCGAAAAAAGTTGCAAAAAAGTTAAATATTACTCTGGATGGCTACAAAGAACTACTAAACGATGGATTATCCGTTCTTAAGACTATTTATTGCTAAATCTCTATCCTCCAATTTAATATTGGAGGATATTCTTTTAATCAAATAACTGTTTTTAAATATTTATAACCAATTTATCAAATTTAGATTTTATATATTTTTGTAATTTATTCATAAATTCATCTGGTACTATTTCCTTTTTTGCTACCATTTCCAGACCTTTCTCCCAACTGGCTGTTAATTTTGGATTCAACATATCTGGCATTGAATCTTTTACTACATCATAAATTACCTCTCCCTTTATTGTAGGAGTTATAATTTGTGTTTTATTGTTTATTGCTATGTAATTTATTTTTTCTAATTTTTTTATAATTTCTGCTCTTGTTGCACTAGTTCCAATTCCAGCACCCTTTATTTGCTCTCTTAGTTCTTCATCTTCTATAAGTTTTCCCGCGTTTTCCATTGCTAAAATCATTGAACCTGAATTGTATCTTGTAGGCGGGTTTGTTTCTGCTTCTTTTGTTTTACACTCAATTACATTTAGTTCTTGGTTCTTTTTTAAATCGTTTAGCAAAGCATTTGTTTCTTTTTCATTATCCTCTGTTTTAGATTTTAAAATTTCTAAATACCCCTGTTTTGTACATGTTTTTTCACTTACTGTAAAAATTTCATTGTTTACTTTAATCGTAAGTGACACCTTATTAAATTCAGCTGGTGGATAAAAAATACTTAAAAATCTTTTTACAATTATCTTATATATATTCTTCTGCAGACTAGAAAGTTTTTCATAATTTTCAAATCCCTGTCCAGTTGGAATTATTGCATAATGATCTGTAATTTTACTATCATTTACATACTTTGTTTTTAACAAATTTGTAGAATATTTTTCTTTTACCATTTTTAATACAAAATTTTGTATCTCTTCATCCTTAAATCCCTTTGCAATACCATTTAAATTTTTAGATATTTCTTTTGCAACTGCAGTTGATAATACCCTTGCATCTGTTCTTGGATATGTTACTAGTTTTTTTTCATATAACTCTTGAATTACTGTAAGTGTTTCATCTGGCTTTATTTTAAATTTTTTTGAACATTCATTTTGAATCTCTGCTAAATTAAATAAAAGTGGTGCGTTTTCTTTTTGTTTTGTTTTTTTAATTTCTGATATAATTGCTTTTTGATTCTTTATATAATTTATAAATTCATTTGCATCTTGCTCCTTTTTAAAACCTGTTTCATTATATAGTTTATTTGATTGATAAACACTAGATTTTTCATTTATTTTCCATTCCGCTTCTATGCTATTTTTCTCTTCTCCAAAAGTACCTATTATTTTATAATATTTAGTTTTAACGAAATTTTTTATTTCTTTTTCTCTTTCTACAACCATACCTAAAACACATGTCATCACTCTGCCTATTGCAATTGAAGATCTTTCTTCATTTACTTGTTTTGCGACTTTTCTTCCCTGTGTTATAGACAAGAGTCTTGAAAAATTAATTCCAATTAAATAATCCTCTTTTGCTCTTAAATATGCAGAATCCGAAAGGCTATCATATTCAGATGCATCTTTTGCTTCCTTTATGCCTCTTAATATTTCCTCCTCTGTTTGTGAATCTATCCACACACGTTTCACTTTTGCATTTGGATTTGGTTTTGCCATCATAAATACAAGCCTTTGTATATATTCTCCTTCTCTTCCAGAGTCACCAGCATTGTATATTTCGCTTATATCTTCTCTTTGCAAAAGTGTTTGTATTATTTTAAATTGATTTTCAACTGCTGGTATTATTTCATATTTCCAATCTTTTGGTATAAATGGAAGTGTATCTAATCTCCACTGCTTTAACTTTTCATCATATTTTTCTGGGTATGACATAGTAACCAGATGACCGAACACACCATGTAATTATCCAGTCATCTGATTCTAAATATCCATTTTTTCTATTTGTATTTATTTTTAAAGCTTTTGCGAATTGCATTGCTACTGATGGTTTTTCTGTAATTAATATTTTTTTCATGTTTTTATCCTTATAAATTGTAGTTTGTGTGTTTTTCGGTGAATTCAGGACAGTCCCCAAAATCCCCAAAATTGGTGATTTTTAAAGGACAGTCCCTAGAATTCCCCGAACACAAACTACAATTTATTTTTCTTTTTTTATATCTAACTTTATATGAACTTCTCTTAATTGTTTTTCTGTTACATTTCCTGGTGCTCCCATTAATAGGTCTTGGGCCTTACTATTCATTGGGAATGCTATTACTTCACGTATATTTGGTTCATCTGTTAAAAGCATTATCATTCTGTCTACACCAGGTGCTATACCAGCATGTGGTGGTGCTCCATAGTGAAATGCATTAAACAATGCAGGGAATTTATTTTCAATTGTTTCTTTTGTGTATCCAGCTATGTCAAATGCTTTTATCATAATTTCTGGATCATGGTTTCTTACTGCACCTGATGACAATTCTATTCCATTACATACTAAATCGTATTGATATGCAAGTATTTCTAATGGATCTTTTTCTTCTAATGCTTTAAGTCCTCCTTGTGGCATTGAGAAAGGATTGTGGCTAAATGCTACTTTTCCTTCATCATCTAATTCAAACATTGGAAAATCAACTATCCAGCAGAATTTGAATTTATCTTTTTCCAATAAGTCTAATCTATTTGCAAGTTCTGTTCTAATTTGTCCAGCAATATTCTCTACAACACCTTTTTTATCTGATATAAAGAATAAAGAATCTCCAACTTTTGCTCCAATTTGTTTTAATAATTTTTCCTTTGATTCTTCATCAATAAATTTTGCAATTGGTCCTTGTAGTTCGTTTCCTTCATTTACTTTTAGCCATGCTAAACCTTTTGCTCCACATTCTGAAGTTGCAAAATCTACCATTCCATCATAGAATTTTCTTGGAACTGCCTCAGCATCTGGTAGTACTATTATTCTTACTATTTTACCTTTAAATGCATTAAATTCAACATGTTGAAAAATTTCTGTTACATCTTGTATTATAAGTGGATTCCTTAAATCTGGCTTATCGCTACCATATTTTAACATTGCTTCTTCATATGGTATTCTAATAAATGGTGTTTCTCCAACACTTTTATTTGAAAATTCCTTAAAAGTATTGTATATTACACCTTCCATTACTTCAAAAACATCTTCTTGCGAACTAAATGCCATTTCCATATCTAATTGATAAAATTCTCCAGGTGCTCTATCTGCTCTTGCATCTTCGTCTCTAAAACATGGTGCTATTTGAAAATACTTATCTATTCCTGATACCATAAGTAATTGTTTAAATTGTTGTGGTGCTTGTGGAAGTGCATAGAATTTACCTGGATGTACTCTACTAGGTACCAAATAATCTCTTGCTCCCTCTGGAGAAGAACTAGTAAGTATTGGAGTTTGAACCTCTGTAAATCCTCTTTCAATCATTTGATTTCTTAAATATTGAATTACTTTTGCTCTTAATAATATATTGTTTTTTAATTTGTCATTTCTTAAATCTAAAAATCTATATTGAAGTCTTAAGTCTTCTCTTACTTCTTTATCTTCGTTTATTTCAAATGGTAAATTTTTTGTTCTTTTTCCTAATATTTGGTAACTTTCTATAACAACTTCAACTTCACCTGTTGCTATATTTTTATTAATTGTTTCTTCATCTCTTTTTCTTACTGTACCTACTATAGATACTGTTGATTCAACTGGTATTCTAGCAATTTCATCAACTAATTTTCCCTCACCTGATGTTACAGCTTGTGTTATTCCATATTGATCTCTAACATCAACAAAAACTAGTCCTCCTAAATCTCTTATTGTTTGAATCCATCCGGCAATTTTTACTGTTTCTCCTACATTTTTTAAATTTAACTCATTACAATTATGAGTTCTGTACTCGTTCATGTATTTTCCCCCTTTACCAAGAACATCAGCGGGCTTTTTTGACGTTAGACTATTAAATTTATTTTAAAGCCCACGCCAGTTGTTCGTCCGCCAAAATTTTGAAAAAATCTTGTGTGGAATATTCTCGAAACTTTTTGTTGAATAGGATAAATCCACGATTTTTTCTATTCAACAAAAAGCCCCTATATACAAAATGTATATAGGGACGAAGAATAACTCTAATCTCTCCGCGGTGCCACCCTTATTGGAAATAAATTCCCACTTTTAAATTTTAATTTTATAAATCCCAATGTGTTTCATAACTAAACTTATTTATAAATGCTTTCAGCCAAGACATTTACTCTCTTTAAATAATTATATTAGTTACTTTCATTGTTAAACGATTTTGCAACTGCAATATATTTTATCTTATTTTTCCTACATTGTCAATTATTTATGCAATTTTTTATTTTTCCTAATGTATCTGAGTGTTTATTTAAATATTGTAGGGCACCCTACTCTATTGCTTTATTTTCTCAATTTTTGCAATTAATACTGTCATATCATCTTTTGCTATTCCATATCCATTATCTATAGATTCTTGTAATAAAATATCTGCAATCTTTTGTATATCCTCTGTTTGTATATTTTCTAGCAAATCTTTTACCCATATTTCTTTATTTGCAAGTTCTGTATTTGATTCCAATATTCCATCACTGCACATTACAATTATTTCTCCGCCTTTTAATTCTTTATCATATACTACTAAATCTATATTATCTACAATTCCAGCTGGAAGTGATACAGCTTTTACAACTTCTACCCTGTTTCTAGATTTTATAAAAGTTGGACAAGCACCATTTTTTATAAATTCTATATTACCTGTAGTACTATCAAATACTGATATATCTATGCTAGCATATGTTTCTTCGTTAGAGTTTAAATTTACAGATGAATTTATTAATCCTATTGATACATCTTTATCAAAACCTGTTGTAAGTAATCTTTCTAACATTTTTATAACTGTTGAACTACTTTTTTTTGCTCTAGGTCCTGATCCCATTCCATCACTTATTGCCATTAAATACTTTCCGTCATGTAATTTTGTTTGTATACTAGTATCTCCAGATACTTCACTTTTATTTTTAGTTGCTTTTACAGACGCAACTTGTATTTTATAGTTAATTTCTTGTTTTTGAGTTTCATTTTTTTTATCTTTTTCTTCTATATCTTCTGCTAATGAAGAAATTACTTTTGATACTCCCCCGTAATTGATTTGCAAGTACTCTTTTATTACTCGCTTCTTTTTGTTTCCATATAAGATTCAATTTATTTATTCTATATGTATGATTAATGGCTTTTACTATTTGATTTAAATCATTTTCTATTTCAACATGTCTTTCATCTTCTTTGTTTATTCCTATTATATAATTATTATTTTTTTCAAATATTTGTATTAATTCTTCTCTATTTATCTCTTCTTTTTCTTCTAATATATTATAAATATCATCCAAAACATCATCATCGCTATATATTATATCTTCATATAAAAAATTTTCTGTAAAATCTTCTATGTTAGTTAATAGTTCTTGTTTAAAAGAATCTTTACTATCTTTTTCTAGTTCTTCATCTGTTTCAATTGTTGTTGCAGCAACTTCTTCGTAACTTCGTGCAATTTCAGATATCGTTTGTGATACACTATTTAATTTATGTACTGTGTTTTCTATTTCTCCTTCTATTTGTCCAGCTGCTGTAGGTAATAATTTAGTTTTACCTACTATGTCTGTTATATCTATATCAATATTTTTAGGTATAAATAATAACCCTAAAGATGCTATTAATATTTCTCTTATTGTTATAATAGGTACTGTATTTCCATTTGTTACATATGTAAGTATAGCATTTCCTAAACAAAAGCCAACAATTACCCCTATTTTTCCTAATTTATTTAATATTCCTGCTATCATTCCGAGATATTGCATATGACGCTACTAATATTGGATTTGAATTTCCAATTATTCCTAGTACCATTCCTATTGTAATACCTGATGTTGCTCCAACTAACATTCCATATTTCCATCCTAAAAATAATACTAGCATTATACTTAATATATTACTAATAGATAATCCAAAGATATTAAGTCTATTTAAAGAATAAAATGCAATTGCAATTAATAAGCTTGCTCCAATTACCTCTTCTACTGTAAAAGCCTTTTTTATTCCATAATCTTTTATTACTGTAACTGAGTTTACAAATATTTTATAAAATATATATGTAAGTAAAGAAAACATTATACTTGATAATAAATCGTATACTAAAAACATTGTAAAAAACATTTTACCAGCTTGTACAACAAAAGATGAAATTAAAATATATACACCTAGTTTTTGTTTTTCATTTCTATCTTTATCCTGAAATCTTGGTCTAAATATTAAAATAGTAACAATAAATATTAATGTTGTAAGCAAGTAACTTAAAAAACCATTTACTCCAAAACCAATTAATGTACCTAAACATGTTACTATATATACAATCCCAGCTGGTATTCTATTACTACATACTGCTGCAAATATAGCTAGTCCAAAAGGTGCAAATTCATCACCAAATCCTACCATTGAAACCATAAATGAAATTGCATATAAAATAAAGTCATATACTGAAAAAAGATTTTTTATATTTATTATTCTTTTCTTTTTATTTTCAGTATCAAAACTTTGCTCTTCCTTTATTTCTTCGTCTATTATATTTTGAAACATCCTTACCACCTTCAATACTTTTTCTATTCTTTTGTGTAGTTCATTTTTACGAGCATATATAGTGCTCCGCAATTACATTTACTAATGTAATTTATAATTTTCTGCTAAGCATTAACTATTTTACTACTTTTATATAGATTTTTTTGTCATTTCTAGTTGTCAAAATAGAAAAAGTTTTTTGCAATTTGTGATATATTTATTTAATTTTTTATCTTTTGCTTACTTTATTTTTATATAATAAAAAATTTCTCCAAATTTCTAACTATATTTTTCATTAGTTATTATTATAGTCTTAGGTTTGCTCTGCAAAATATTCGTTTATCCTAATTATTAACTCATGTTTTGCCTCTTCCATTGTCATTCCCTCTAGTTGTGCTCCTGCAAGTGTAATATGTCCTCCTCCTCCGAAGTTTTTCAAGTATTACTTGGACATTTATATCTCCAATTGAGCGTCCACTTATACAAATTTTATCTCCCAAATTTCCCATTACAAATGATGCCGTTATGTTACTAATTGTAAGTAGCTCATCTGCTGCTTTTGCACAAATTAAATTAGCATTTTTGTCTTTTTCTTCGTATTCTGAAATTCCTATAGAATCATTTATAATTTCTGCTTTTTTTACTATATCTGCAATTACATTATAACTATTTAAATCACTTTGAAACCATTTTTTTACTCTTATAATATCAATTCCATATTTTCGCAAATATGCAGCTGCCTCAAATGTTCTAACACCTGTTTTAAATGTAAAATTTTTTGTATCTACCATTATACCTGCATATAGACTTTCTGCCTCTAGTTGTTCTAAAACTATGTCGTTTGTACCATATTCTATAATTTCTGTAACTAGTTCTGATGCAGATGATGCATATGCTTCGTGGAATGTAAGTATTGCATTTTCTATATAATCTGCACTTTTTCTATGATGATCTATTATAACAATGTTTTCTGTTTCTTCTAATAATTCTGGTACTTCTACATAGTTCTTCTTATGTGTGTCTGTAACTATTAATAAGGTATCTGGACTTACTTTACCTAAGGCTTCATTTTTATCTATAATAACATCCTTATATTGTTCTTGTTTTTCTAATGCATCAATAAAATTCCCCAGTGCTAAACCTTTTGTTGTGTTTATTACATATGCATCCTTATTTAAAGTCTTTGCAAATCTATATAACCCTAAACTAGAACCAATAGAGTCAATATCTCCGTTTAAATGTCCCATTATCATAACATTATCTGCATCTTTTATTAATTCTTCTAATGCATGTGCAACAACTCTTGCCTTTACTTTTGTTCTTTTTTCTAATTCCTGTGCTCTTCCTCCAAAGAAACTATATTTTCCTTCAGTTTTTAATACAGCTTGGTCTCCACCTCTTCCGAAGTGCTATGTCCATTGCATCTTGTGCTTCTTGATATTTTTCATAATTTGTATTTCCATCGTTTGAAATAGCTATGCTAAGTGTTATCTGTAGTTTTTCTTCTGTTTTAATTTCTTTTATTTCATCTAAAATGCTAAATTTTTCATTTTGCATTTCTTCTAAATGCTTTTGTTCAAATACATATACAAATGTATCTCTTTCTGTTTTTATCATTATTCCCTGTGTTTTAGATGCCCAATTATATAATTTTTTTTCTATGGCTGCCATTATTTGTGGTCTTTCTTCTGTAGCTATTCTTTGTACAATTTCTTCGAAATTATCTATCATAATAATTCCAACACATGTTTTGGAGTTATTATATTGCTGTGATAATTCTTTTAACTTTGTTATATCTATAAAATATAGAATTGTCATATATTTGCTTGTTTTTTTTCTATCCCTTTGTTTTATTTTTACATAATCGCCAATAATGTGATATGTTTTCTCTTCAATTTGTACTTCTTTATCTACAGTAGGAATATTATTATTATCTATATCAGTTTTTATTTCCTTTGTAATTTCATCTATATATTTATTAATTCCTATATTTGCAAATTCTTTATTAAATTTAGAACTTCTCCAAATTACATTGCCATCTGTTTCTAAAATTATTAGTGGAAAAGGTGAATTTATTAACGTATTCTTTGCTGCAGAATCCATGGTAATTGTAAGTTCATTAATATATTTAGATACTTCTCCTTTTCTCTTGTTGTATATCCATATTGTATATAATACTATTCCTAAATAAAGAATAATGCTTGGAATAATATATGATGGTACATTTATGCATAATATAACTAATATAATTGCTATTACTAATAAATATATCTTTGTTTTCGACTCTACATTTTCAAGTATTTTTATATTGTTATTTGACATATTTCTTATTCTCTCCTTATCTATAAATGCATAGAATTATTTTAAAAGTCTTTAATAATTGTACCCCAAAATGGCTATTTTGTCAATTTTTTTACCCAATAATCCGCTATTTTAGCAAAATCTTCTAATGACAATTTTTCTCCTCTTACATTTGAATCAAATCCTAAATTTGTTAGCATTTTTTCTATTTCTACTTTAGATTCTAACTTACCATTTGTAAGAGCATTTAATAAAGTTTTTCTTTTTTGCATAAACGAAAGTTTTATTATTTTAAATAAAAGTTCTTCATTTTTTACTCTAACTGATGGACTATCTAATACTTTTAATTTTATAACACTAGAATTCACTTCTGGTGAAGGTAAAAAAGATGTATTTGGTACATCTATTATTTTTTCCGGTTTTGTATAATAATTAATAGCATAAGTTATAGCACCTGAATTTTTTCCTCCTGGAATATCTATTAATCTATCTGCAACTTCTTTTTGTACCATTACTGTTATACTCTCTATATCTAGTCTTTCCTCTAATAATTTCATTATTATTGGTGTAGTTATATAATATGGAAGATTTGCTACTATTTTTACTGATACTATTCCTTCATTTTTTTCCTTTTTTATTAAATTATTTAAATCTACTTTTAATACATCATCATTTATTAATTCAAAATTATTATAAAGCTTAAATCTGTCATTTAAAATTTCAATCATTCTTGTATCTAACTCGATACAAATTACTTTTCCAGCATTGTCAAGCAGTTTTTGTGTTAATGTTCCAAGTCCTGGTCCAATTTCAATAATTAAATCTTCTTTTTTTATATTAGAAGCTTTAATTATTTCTTCTATTACTTCTTCATTTATTAAAAAATTTTGTCCAAGTTTCTTATTTGCTGATATATTATATTTTTTTAAAATATTCTTTGTTTCGTTATATAAATTCAATTTTATCACCTTTTTTATTATACAATAAATTTATTATTTAGTACAGTAATTGTACTTTTTTATTCATTTACCATTGATTTTTATTGTTTAATCATATAAAATTTTCTTAATAAGCGAGGGTAAAATAATGGGAAGAAAAAAGAATAATATTAAAATAGATAATTTAGGCTTAAAAAAACTTCGTATTTGTATGTCTGTTGGATTTATATTGCTTATTCTACTTATTTTTAGAATAGGTTTTATTCAATTTGTAGAAGGATCAGAACTTAAAGAAATGGCTGTAAGTTATCAATTAACAAATAAAACAATAACACCTAGCAGAGGTTCCATTTATGATTCTACTGGAAAGGCTCTTGCAATTAGTGCAAGAGTTGATACTGTTTCTGTAAATCCAACTGACATAAAATATTCTAATAAAGAGGAAGTTAATAAAGAAATTTTGGCACATGAATTTAGTAATATTTTTGGACTAAATTATGAAGAAATTTTAGAAAAACTAACTACAAAAGATTCAACTTTTGTAGTTGCCTCAAAAGTTGAAAACGATAAAATAACAGAATTAAAAAATTGGATAAAGGAAAACAAAATAAGTTCTGGTATTAGTATTACAGAAGATGTAAATAGATATTATCCTTATAATAATTTAGCTTCTAATCTTATTGGATTTACTGGTACTGATAATACTGGCCTTGCTGGTTTAGAAAGTACCTTAAATGACATGCTTTCTGGTACACCTGGCAAAATTCTTGCTTCTAAAGACTCCGTTAATGGTGAAATTCCTAATACAGAACAGTCTTATGTTCCTGCTCAAAATGGAAATGATGTTACACTTACTATAGATGTAAATATACAATCTATTGCAGAAAAATATCTTTCTCAAGCTGTAACTGACAATAAAGCTGATGGTGGAAATGTAATTATTATGAATCCATCTAATGGAGATGTTCTAGCAATGGCAACATATCCAGACTATAATTTAAATGAACCTTATACTATAAATTCTACAGAATTACAAAAGAATTGGGATACTTTATCTTCTCAAGAAAAAAGTGATGCATTATTTAATATGTGGAATAATCCTGCTGTACAAAGTACTTATGAACCTGGTTCTACTTTTAAAATAATAACAGCTGCAGCTGGGTTAGAAGAAGGAATTATCACTCCTGATAATCATACAGATTTTTATTGTTCTGGTTCAGAAAATATATCTGGCGTAGAAATGCGTTGTTGGAAATACTATGATCCTCATGGTTCAGAAAGCTTAAGAGAAGCTCTTGGAAATTCATGTAACCCTGCATTTATACAGCTAGGTAGAAAAATAGGTGCTCATACTTTATATAAATATTATAAAGGATTTGGATTATTTAATACAACTAACCCATACTTTTATGGTGAATCTAATAGCGTTTTCTTTGACGAAAAAAATATAAATGAATTTAATGTTGCAACAATGTCGTTTGGTCAAAGATTTACAATTACTCCAATACAATTAATAACTGCAGTATCTTCAATTGCAAATGAAGGTATTTTAATGCAACCTCGTATTGTAAAAGAAATTAAAAATACTGATACTGGCTCTGTAACTACAATAGAACCAAAAGCAATAAGACAAGTGGTTTCTAAAGAAACTGCTGAAACTATGATGGATATGTTAGAATATGTTGTAAATGATGGTACTGGAAAATATGCTAAAATAAATGGATATTCTATTGGCGGAAAGACTGGTACATCAGAGCCTTTATCTGGAAGTGAAGACGAAGGTTATGTAGCTTCGTTTATAGCTATGTCCCCTACTATAAATACTCAGGTCGTAGTTTTAGTTACAATTTATGATCCTAAAGGTGAAAGTCATCAAGGTAGCCAAGTTGCAGGACCTGTTGTTAAACAAATACTATCAGAAGTTCTTCCATATGTAGGTGTTATTTCTGAAAATAATACAGATTCAAATTCAAGTACATCTTATAAAACAGCTATTCTTCCCGACGTAAGAAATAAAACTATAGAAGAAGCCAAAGCATTATTAAAAGATTCTGGATTTAATGTTAGAATTACAGGAAATGAAGATGAAGCAACTACTTTAATTATAGATCAAGTTCCAAAACCAGGAGTTACATTAATTGAAAATTCTACAATTTATTTATATACATCAAATAATAATGTACGTATACCAACAAAAATTCCTGATTTAAAAGGTATGACATCTGCCCAAGTTATTAACTCTATACAAGCCTCTAACCTTAATGTTATTTTAGATGGTTCTGGAACAGTTGTAAGTCAAGATATAGCATCAGGAAAAGAAGTTGAACAAGGTACTGTAATAACAGTAACAATGCAAACGGAAACTGCTACTGGATATTAAAATATAGTATTTAATATAAATTATATATCTAGAGGCTTATTATTGTTGGTATAATTATTTTTGTATTACTATTATCAATATAATTGTATGTCAAAATATCCTTTTATATTATTACTAAATTATGTAGCAATATACAAATAAATAAAAT
Organism: uncultured Clostridia bacterium; assembly: GCA_947628115.1. Classification (GTDB taxonomy): domain Bacteria; phylum Bacillota; class Clostridia; order TANB77; family CAG-508; genus CAG-452. Next base: position 14,724 of record CANQYS010000004.1, read on the forward strand.
TAACCAGAAAAATAATTTTACTAAAAAACCATTATTCTATACATATTGTTAGAAATAGCAATAAGATTAACTTGCATTTAACATAATTATATGATATACTGTGATAGCTATATTATTATAGTATAAATTCCTTTTTTATATCTGTTAGGTCAGGGCAGGTTTAATATATATAAAAATAACTCATAATTGAGAAAGGAAGAAAGCTTATGATTATGACAATTTATCGGAAAAATGCAATGGTTCTATCAATAGTTATAGGTATTATTGCGTGCATTCTTTTTTGGAAACTCACTCCTTATTCTAACACGATAGGATCAGATCATCCAAATGAAAATGATTTTAATAAGTATAAGGAATATTCATTAATTGTAGCAAAAACCCTTGATGATGAAATAAAAGATAAAGATGAGGATGTTATAGCTATGCACGATGTAACAACAGATGCTATAATTGTAAAAATTATTTCTCATACTTACGGGTATGTATTTGAATCAGTATATCCCATATCTAATTTTACTGTAGATCCTTACACATTAGAAATTAAAGGTGATATAGATTACGAAAATGTAAAGCACGAGTTCTGTTATAACGATAATCTTGGAATACATAATAAAACAATACAAAATATTGAATTTATTTGTTCCACTGTTATTATAGGAGCTATAACAGGATTTCTTTTCTATTTTCTATTTTTCTTTTTTGAGGAGCTAAAGGACCTCAAAGGAGCTGAAGACCCCAAAAAAATCAAAAAAAATTCCAAAAAAAAATCCAATAAGTAAACTGACCAAAATGGCACCTCCTTTTCAGAAGGTGCCATTTTAATAAATTTTATTTCTTTTTACTATTTTCATAATATTTTCTTAATTTTTCATGTGCTAAATATTTAACCGTTCCAGCAGGAAAACTACCATCTTTATTTTTTTTACCTGCAGGTACACCTGTTAAAATTTCAATTCCTTCATCTAAGTTTGAAATTGCATATATATGGAACATTCCATCTTTAACACTAGATATTACTTCGTCTGATAAGTGTAGGTTTCTAACATTTTGTATAGGTATTATTACCCCATGTGATCCATCTAACCCTCTTGTTTTACATACTTGATAAAATCCTTCTATTTTTTCGTTTACTCCACCAATTGGTTGAATAAATCCTTTTTGGTTAACAGAGCCAGTAACTGCAATAGATTGATTTATTGGAATACCAGATAAACTAGAAAGTATTGCATAGCTTTCTGTACTAGAGGCACTGTCGCCATCTACACCATTATATAATTGTTCAAAACATAAACTTGCAGTAAGTGATAAAGGAAAGTCCTGTGCAAATGTTTCACCTAAATATCCAGAAAGTATTAAAACACCCTTAGAGTGTGTAGGTCCAGACATTTCAGTTTCACGCTCTATATTAATTACTCCACTTTCTCCCATATAAGTATTTGCTGTTATTTTTGCAGGTTTTCCAAAAGTATAATCGCCTATTGTCATTACAGTAAGACCATTTATAGCACCAACCTCATATCCAGATGTACTAATAAGTAAAGTATTTTCTTCAATCATTTCAAGATATTTTGAATCATATTTTTTTACTCTGTCAATTCTTTCTGCTAATGTTTTATCAATATATTCTTTTGTAATAATTTTCTTTTTAGCTAATTTAGCCCATGTAGAAGATTCGGATATAATTTCTCCTATCTCATTAAATCTTGTAGAAAGTTTCTCTTTATCATCAGAAAGTCTAGATGTATATTCTACAACTTTTGCCATTGCTTCTTTATCTAATGGTAGCATTCCTTCTTTTTTCGAAAAACTATGAACAAAGTTTGCTAGTTTTAATATATTACTATCTGTTCTAGGAGCAGATTCTTCAAACTCTGCTTTTATTTTAAATAATTTTTTAAACTCAGGATCTAATGCAAGTAAAGTATGATAAATATTAGCATCACCTAATAATAAAACTTTTACATTTAAAGGAATAGGTTCTGGTTTTAATGAAATCATAACCATATATGAACGTTGCTCCATATTATTTTCAATATTTAGTTCCTTTACAAGTAAAGCTTTTTTTAATGTATCATAACATATCTGGTTTGATAATAAATCACTTGCTTGAAGTAAAATATATCCACCATTTGCCTTGTGTAAAAGGCCAGGTTTTAACATAGTATAATCGGTCTTTAGCATTCCATATTGGTTTTCATACTCTAACTTACCAAATAAATTATGATATTGATAATTAGAATCCATAATTACAGGTGCACCAGACAAATGACTATTATCTACAAATAAATTAACTCTATAGTTAAGCCAAGGCTTTGGTTGTTGTTCTTTTTGATTCTGAAGTTTTTCTCCTTTTGGGTTTTCATCATTAACAAAAATAGATATATTTTTTAAAATATCAGATTTTATATTATCTAGAAAATTAATTATTTTTTTATTTTTTTTGTATTTTGATTTTATAGGATTAATATGACTATTAATTGTAATAAGCCCGATATTAGATTGCCATTCTTCAATCCTTTCATTGTTTTCTTTTTCCAACGTTTTTATTTGATTAATTGCTTCAATTATTTGTTCCTGCACAATAGCAGAATTTTCTTCAAAAACTTTTTTTGTCTCATCATCTAATTTATTATATTCTTCCTCTTCAATAGCTTTACCATCTATTACAGGCATCATATAAACTCCATTTTGAGTTGCTTTAACTTGAAATCCACTTTTTAAAGATGTTTTATTTAGTTTTTCTAATAGATTATTCTTTTTTTCTTCAAATTTACTTTGCATCAAATTTTTTTGTTTTTCAAAATCTTCATTTTTAAAAGTTAGTTTAATATCTTTTTTTATATCAGTTATAAAATAATCCATATCATTTTTAAATTCTTTTCCCATACCAGCAGCTAGAGAAACAGCTATAGGTTCATTAGGATTCTCAAAATTATATATATAGCACCAATCATCTGGAACTTTCTTTTTAGAAGCCACTTTAGTTACATAATTTTTAGTGTACATGGTTTTTCCAACACCCGATGGTCCTTCTAAATATAAATTGTACCCTTTCGAATCTATACTAATTCCAAATTCTAAAGCTTTAATTCCTCTACTTTGACCATAAATTGAATCTAAACCATCCAGTTCATCTGTTGTTTCAAACTTAAAAATATTTGGATTACAAATATTTTTTAAATCTTTGTAACTTAATTCATTTTTTTTCATTTGTTTTTCTCCCTTCTTATGTGTATTTTTAAAATCTTTATAATGTTTGAGGGACACACCTCGACTTTCGAGGCTTTTCTCATAGTTCGAGGTATGTCTTTATAAGGTTTGAGGGACACACCTCGGCATTCGAGGTATTTCTCATAGATCTAGGTATGTCCCTCATCTTAAGAGTCATTATAATCGCATCATATTTATTATTATAATATTTTTTTCTTATTCCTACATTCTTAAAGCCAAATTTTTTATATAAATTTTGAGCAGGAATATTAGTAGAATTTACTTCTAAAGTTATAGAAGTAATGTTTTCCTTGGCTTTTGCCATTTTTATTAAATTAGAAAGTAATGTACTTCCTATTTTTTGCCTTCTATACTTTTTGGCAGTAACTATATTTGTTATATGAACATCGTCAACAGCTTTCCAAATACCAGCAAATCCAACAATGTTATTATTAATTTTTGCTACAATGTATTCTGAGTTTGGATTTTGAAGTTCACTTTTTAAAGTATTAATACTCCAAAAATCATCAAAGTCAGAAAAAAGATATTCTTTTATTGCTTCTAGATCTAAAATAGTCATTTTAGAAATTGTAATATTATCCATTTTTTTGTTTCATCCTTTCAGCTTGAGACTTTCGTAAATAAAGGGGCGTAAGTAAATCAGCATTTTTAACATAGTTGTTTTTATATTTACTATACGCACATTTTGCAATATTTTTTGAATGTATAACATTATCATATTGAAATTCTCTAATTTCTAATAACTCTTTATTAGCTATAGCACCATCTCCAACAAATACAATATCTTCATATTTCTTTAAAATGTTTATAATATTATTTATATCGTCTGCTAAATAATCCTCTAACAAATTATAGTTTTTGTCAAATATTCCACAATATACCTGATTATTTCTTGCATCTATAAGTGAGCAAATTATTTTGCAATTTATATTTTGAACATTATATGCAAGAGCTTCTAATGAAGATACATCAATAACAGGAATATTTAAAAACTCTGCAATAGCTTTTATAGAAGATATTCCTATTCTAATACCAGTAAATGAGCCGGGACCAATATCACAACCAATTAAATTGATATCTGATAGCTTTAAATTAGTTTTATTAAATAACTCTTGTATAAGAGGAATTAGTGTTTCCGAATGTGTTTTATTATTATCTATATTTAGTTCTAATATGCATTTGTTATTTTCTGATATACAAACAGTTGCAATATTACTAGAAGTTGAAATACTTAATATTTTCATCGTTTTAACTCCTCAATTACACTTAAAAGTCTTAGTCCATAAGCTTTAAAGTTTAAGTATCTAATTGAATCATCATTTTCATCCTTTGAAAAGCTTATTTTAATATAATTTTGTGGTAAAATGTCTTCAATTAACTCTCCCCATTCAATAACACATATACCATTTGTAAAGTATTCTGTACCACCAATTGCATAAAATTCTCCCATATCGGATAATCTATACACATCTAAGTGATAGATATTTATATCGTCTTTTTTGTGTTCATTTACTATTGTATATGTTGGACTAGAAGCCTCATCTTCTAATCCCCAATAGGAAAGAAAGCCTTCAGTAAATTTAGTTTTACCAGAGCCTAAATCACCTGATAGAACAACAATATCTCCACGCTCTAATTTACTTGCCAATTTAAAAGCAATTTCTTTAGTTTCATTTTCATTATGAGATGTAAATTCAAACATAAATTCACCCTTTATTAGTTTATATTCATATTTTATATTAGTAACTCTAATTTGTAAATAAAAAATAAAAAAATTTTTAAAATAGTATTGACAAAACAAATAACGTAGTTTATAATTTATAAACGTAGCAAGGAAAAATGCAGGTGTAGTTCAATGGTAGAACCTCAGCCTTCCAAGCTGATGACGTGGGTTCGATTCCCACTACCTGCTCCAAAAAAACCTTACAAATTTTAAAGTTTGTAAGGTTTTTAATATATTTAAAAGAATATAAATAATTACAAATAAATTACTTGAAACGCATAAAGCTGTATGTTAAAATATTAAATATAGGCGGGATTAATTTAGTGGTAGAATGCCATGCTTCCGACCTGGTAGCGCGAGTTCGATTCTCGCATCCCGCTCCAATAAGTAAAATCGTCGCACTAAGTTAAGAAATTGATAAATCAACTGTAAAAGGTTGATTTTTTTGATGTTTATGTTCTTATTTGTTTTCTAAGTATTATGCTAAGAAACTATGAATTAATTGGTAATGTTTTTTATAGTCAAGTTATGATTTTCAAAATTATAAAATTTATTACATATTTCATTTATTTTTTCATTATGAGTGGCAATAATTAGGGTTTTATCTTTAAAATAGTTCAATATGAAATTTACAACTATTTTTTCCGTATGTTTGTCTAAATTAGAAGTTGGCTCATCTAAAATATAAATATTTTTATCCATTAAATAAATTCTTAATATATTTATTCTTCGTTTTTGACCTGTTGAAAGTTTTAATCCTTTTTCTCCAACGATTGTATATATACCATCTTCAAACATTAAAATTTCATCCAATTCTAATTCTTTAAGATAACCAATTATTTCACTATCTGGTATTTTCTTATCTAAACATAAATTATCTTTTATTGTCATATTAAATAGTTCTATTTCTTGACTTACTACACCTATATCTAGTCTGACATTTTCTAAATCATTTTCATCTATTTTTGCTTTCCCTTTATATGTATTTATATTTCCTAATATAAGGTTTATAATAGAAGTCTTACCTTGACCAGACTTACCTGTAATTGAGATTTTATCACCTACATTTATAATCATATTTGGAACAGTAATATCAAAGTTTGATTCTTTATATTTTAATTTTATATTATCTAATTCTATTTTATTAAATTTATTTAAAATCTTTCTATTATCTAACTTACTAAACAAATGAGTACATTTTTTTCTTAATGCTCTTAATTCAAAATAACTAACTATAGTTCCTGATAGTTCATCAAAAATGAATCCCATTTCTAAATAGATTGAAATATAAAATGTTATTATTCCTAATGTATCAACACCATTAGATAAGTCAATTACTCCCTTTATAATAGCAAGTGCAAAAGGTACAACTATTAAAATATTTCTAATTAATTCTTCTAAAGAATAGCATTTGACATATTTATTTTGCTTTTTATAACATTCATTTGCTTCTTTTGAAATTATCTTTTCAAAGTATGTATTATCGTTTAATGCCTTTACCGTTCTTATATTACTTATAAAATCTTGATATACAGATGAATATTCATATTCTTTATTATATAAATTTTCAACATGAGTATTAGACTTTTTTAAAATATAAATACTTATTGATACACATAATATACTTAGCAATAAAGATATAAAAAATAAAGTTTTTGACTGATTAAATACTGTATAAAAGAAAAATCCAAAAGATAATATAATTCCAACATATTCAGCACTTAGTATTTTTCTAACTAGTTCAGAAATTTTTTCAATTATACTTTCCAAATAACCAGTTTGATATTTAGATAAAGTTTCAACTGGTACTTGGGTTAACTTTTTATAATATTCTAAATATTGAATTTTAGAATATTCATATAAGTAATTATCCATAATTTTTCTTTCTAACCATAAAATAAAACATCTAATTGATTTGGAAAATATAAAAATTGAAGCAACTATTGCAGCCTTTTTTACTGTAAATGGCATAGTTAGAAATAAAGCAAATGTGTATGGTATTACATAGTAGATAAAGTCCAAAAACGCTTCTATAAATAAGCATAACGCGACTTTTTTCTTATTTAAAAGACCAAATATAAAATTTATATTATTTTTCATTAATTTTCTCCTATAAATTGTATTTTACTACAATAGATTATACTATAGCTATAGGATATTTTTCATATTTCTACAAAAAAACTATTATATTTAATTTTTATGTTATACTAATTTCAACAGTTGATTAATAGAAATGTTTTTTGAGCAAAAAGTAGGAGGAAAATTTTTCGCAAATAACCTCTTTAAACGCTCCATTTTAAAAGCTTATGAAATATTAAAGTCCGTAAGCTTTTTATTTTTACATTAGACTAAATTCTGCACATCTTTTACGTCAGGGTGTCTAATGTGCATGAATTAATTGGTAAAGTTTTAATAGTTAAGTTATGATTTTCAAAATGATAAAATTTATTACATATTCATTTATTTTTTCATTATGAGTGGCAATAATTAAGGTTTTATCTCTAAAATAATTCAACATAAAAATGTTCCAATTGCATCGCCTAATGTACCAATCATATATCTTAAATTAGTATATGCTAATTTTTTATCAAGTTCAATACTATTAATGTAAGGTGCAAATGATAATATTGATTAAAGGAAATACGTATTATGAATTATGAAGATAAAAAATTTTAGGAATTATAGTGAGCAACGCTTAATCGTCTGTTGCACTAAATGTTATAGGACATCTTTCAGTATCAATAGGTAAATATCTATTAAGTGCGTACTAGATGTATTTTAAAATGGATCTTTTATTTCAAATTCTATAAAATTTTGATTTAACATTTTTTGTTGTTCTTCTGACAAATACTTCTTATCTATGATTGATTGTAAAACAAATTCATCAAAATAATTATCATTCATAACATAGTAACCATCTATTTTTTCATTTGTACCATAACTATCTTCAATTTTCCATCTTTGAGGTGTACCATCTTCTAACAAGTTAACTCCACATATTGTCATACAATGGTGAGGGTAAATATCATGAGTATTTAATGCTTCTTCTTTTGTTAATAAATCAATATCAAAACTTTTTTTATAATTATATAATCTTGTGTCTAGTACTCCGGATTTGCAGTCTCTAAATTTTCTAAGATTTATTCTAATATATACAGGCAAATTATCTTTAAGTTGTTTTATTGCCAAATTTTTAATATCACTAATTGGGAGATTTAGAAATTCAACATAACTATTTTTATAAACATTGCCGAGATACTTTTCTCTGTATAACTTGTAGTATTTTTTATTATACATAGGAATGTCCGCTATAGAAATAAAATTATTTAAATTAATTGTTAAAAATCTATTTTTGAATTCCATTGGAGACATATCTATATATTTAATATATTTAGAGTCTTTATCTTTATATTCATAATTAAATTTTGTTTTAGGTTCTCCTAAAATTTTTGATAAAAATGAGTAATTTTCCTGTAAAAATATTTCTTTTATTTTCCTTAATTCAATTATATTATCACTTTTTCTTTTCGCTTCTAATAATTTTATACAATCTTTTTTGACTTTATCACTAAATAGATTTGTAATATTTTGTACTTGTAAACTTTCATATACGTCTGGCATATATTCATAAGGCATTATTCCGTATTTGTTAACTATAGATACGAACCATTGCCAGTGTCCACCTTCAGCAACACAATACTCTAATATATTATTTTTATTTATATATTCCCAATCAGTATTTTCTATATTTATTATATTTTCATAAGTATTATTTGATTTTTCTAATTTATCAAAAAAAGCAATATAATTATTTGATAATGAAAACTTTTTTAAATCTATATTTAGATTTTTTGCCATGTCATATTGAATAAAATTCAGTCCACTATAAATCCAGCATCTAAAATTATCTTTTTGATCATATCTTTTACTATCAGGTAATTCAATATTAAAAATTGGTTGATTTTCTTCTATAATTTTTCTATCAATACAACTGTTTTCTATTCCATTTTCTGTTATAGAATTTTCCATAATTTTATTTATATAATCTTTATTATATTCTTCACTAAAACGTTTAATTAATTCAGTAGTTATTTGATCATTCATTTAAAATCACCACCATGCATTTTAACTAATTAAATTATACTATAATTCGGAAAAATTTTCTATATCATATATGGTATAACTTAATTAATGAATGAGTAATATTCTTTGATAAAGGGGTTAAACCCATATTATTATTAACTCCAAAGAACTTCTAACTAATTAAAGCTTATAAGTCTTTTTATTATTATTGAATTATAAATTTAAAAGCTAAAACAATTTTTTTGATAAGTGAGATTTCATTCTCAAAAATAATGTTTTAGCTTTTATTTGTTTTTTTGAAATTATTCTGCTGTTTCTTCTGCTTTTGCTTCTTCTGTAGTCTGTGTTTCTTCAGCTACAGGTACTTGCTCTTGAGCTGGTTCTTCTACTAATTCTTCTTTAATTGTAACTTCTTTAGTTTCAATTCTTGCACCAATTTTTTCTTTAGTCTTAGCAGATTTACCAAGTCTGTCTCTTAAATAGAAAAGTTTTGCTCTTCTTGCTTTACCAACTCTTACAACTTCAACTTTTTCTATTGTTGGTGAGTGAACTAAAAATGTTTTTTCAACACCTACTCCATAAGAAGTTTTTCTTACTGTAAATGTTTTATTCACTCCTCCACCTTGTACTTTTATGATTATTCCTTCGAATATTTGTATTCTTTCTCTATTTCCTTCTTTTACTCTTACATGAACTTTTACTGTATCTCCTACATTAAGTACTGGAATTTTATTTTTCATTTGTTCATGTTCGATTGACTTTATTATGTCCATTAAATTGAACCTCCTTTTTTATTTTAATCGGGCGGACAGAGGCGTCCGCCCCTACATCGCTCCATTTAAATTTTTAATCAGACATTAAGTCTGGTCTTTTTTGTTTTGTTATTTCTATAGATTTTTCTTTTCTCCATCTTGCAATCTCTTGATGATTTCCGAGATTTTAAAATTTCTGGTATTGCTTTATTTAAAAATATTTCTGGTCTTGTATATTGAGGATATTCTAATAATCCATTTGAAAATGATTCTTCTTCTACAGATTCTTTGCTAATTACACCTTCTATATATCTAGATACCGAATCTATAAGTACCATTGCAGGTAATTCTCCACCTGTTAAAACATAATCTCCAATTGATATTTCCTCATCCACAATTTCATCTAGTACTCTTTGATCTATACCTTCGTAATGACCACATAGTAGTATAAGATGAGTTTCTTTAGATAGTTGTTTTACTTTGTTTTGATTTAATACACTTCCTTGTGGTGATAAAAAAATGGTTTTTGCATCTTTGTTATTGATGGATTTAAATGCATCATATACAACATTTGGCTTAATTACCATTCCCGCGCCTCCACCATATGGAGTGTCGTCTACTTTTTTATGCTTATCTTTAGAAAAATCTCTAATATTAATTAAATTAATTTCTATTAAATTATTTTCTATTGCTTTTCCAATAATGCTTTCATTTAAACTAGAGAACATCTCAGGAAAAAGTGTAAGTATATCTATTTTCATACTATGTTAACCCTTCTAATAGATGGACTATTATAGTTTTATTTTGAATATCCACATTTTTTATTACTTCTTTAATTGCTGGCAATAATATTTGTTTTCCAAGTTCATTTTGTGTAACATATACATCATTGCTTCCTGTAGAAAAAACATCAACTATTTTACCTAATTCTTGCTCCTTATCGGTAAAAACTTTGCAACCAATAATATCTACAATATAATAAGAATCTTTTTCTAATTTTTCATTTTTATCTCTTTTTATTTTTATATAAAAATTTCTGTAATTTTCAGCTTCTTCTACAGTGTTTATTCCTTCTAATTTTAAAAACACCATATTTTTATTAAATCTTACTTGTTCTATTTTAAATTCTTTAAGTTCTTCTTTTATTGAAATATATATTGTTTTATAATTTTTAAACTTTTGAATATCATCTGTAAACGGTTTAACTTTTATAACTCCTTTTAATCCAGATGTATTCACAATTTGACCTATTTCAAAATATTTTTCCATTATACAAATACCTTAATCAATAAACTCAACACTAACTTTTTTTCCTTCTTTAGCAGCTAGTGCTTTCATTATTGTTCTTATAGCTTTTGCTATTCTTCCTTCTTTACCAATTACTTTTCCCATATCGCTACCTGCAACTTTTACTTCGAAAACAATTGATTTTTCTCCACCAACTTCATTAATAGAAACTTCTGATGGATTATTTACTAAATTATTAATTATTGCTTCTAATGATTCTTTCATAAAATTAAGCCTCCTTTTCAATTAGACGTTTTACTGTATCTGTTGGTTTTGCACCATTTTTTATCCACTTTGCAACTTTTTCTTTGTCTAATTTTAATTCTGATGGTTCTACCATTGGGTTATATGTTCCTATTTGTTCAATTATTTTTCCATCCCTTGGTGATTTAGAATCAGCAACAACTATATGATAAAATGGTGCTTTTTTCTTACCTGCTCTTTGTAATCTTATTTTTACCATTATTTTTTCCCCCTTTCAAAATGTGAAGCATTTTGTACTATTCACTATTCATTTTTCATTATTCACTTTTGACTAATGCTTTTCGTAAATAATTTAAATTTCAAAGTATTTCATACAAACTTCTTATATTTATAATTTTTAAAATTAATATCAAACGTTAAAATTTCATACCTTTTAATGAATTCATATCTAAATTTTTCATCATGTTTTTCATTCCGCCTTTATTATTCTGCATTTTTTTCATCAGCTTTCTTGTCATTTCGTATGAACTTATAAATTTATTTATATCCTGTACAGTAGTTCCACTACCGTTTTGCTATTCTTTGTCTTCTACTGCCATTTAATAATTTTGTATTTTGTTTTTCTTTTTTAGTCATTGAACATATTATTGCTTCTATTTTTACAAATTCTTTATCATCAACTTTTATATCGCCAAATTTATTCATTCCAGGAATCATTTTTAAAATAGACGAAAATGATCCCATTTTTTTCATTTGTCTTAATTGTGTTAAATAATCATCTAAATCAAATTCTTGTTTTTTTAATTTTTTTTCAAGTTTTTCTGCTTCTTGTAAATCAAATGTTTCTTCTGCTTTTTCTATTATCGAAAGCATATCTCCCATTCCAAGTATTCTTGAAGTCATTCTATCTGGATGGAATTCTTCAATATCACTAAGTTTTTCACCAGTTGCCGCAAATTTTATAGGTCTTCCTGTAACCTTTTTAACTGAAAGTGCAGCACCTCCACGCGTATCGCCATCTAATTTAGTAAGAATAATTCCATCTATTCCAAGGTTTTCATTAAAACTTTCTGCAACATTTACTGCATCTTGACCTGTCATAGAGTCTACTACTAAAAGTATTTCATGTGGTTTTACATTTGATTTAACATTTTTTAATTCTTGCATTAATTCTTCATCTATGTGAAGTCTTCCCGCTGTATCTAATATAACTACATCATTTAATTTTGAAATTGCATTACTCATTGCTTGTTTTGCAATTAAAACTACATCTTTAGTATTTTCATTTGCAAAAACTGGTATATTTAAACTGTTTCCTACTACTTGTAATTGTTTAATAGCTGCAGGTCTATATACGTCACATGCTACAAGCAATGGCTTTTTACCCTGCTTTCTTAGAAGATTTGCAAGTTTTCCCGCTGTTGTAGTTTTTCCGAGAACCTTGAAGTCCTACTAGCATTATTATTGTTGGAGGATTTGGTGTAAAATTAATTTTACTTAAAGTTCCACCTAAAAGTTCTGTCATCTCATCTCTTACAATTTTTATAACTTGTTGACCTGGGGTAAGTGATTTTAATACGTCTTGACCTAAAGCTTTTTCTTGAACTGTATTTATAAAATCCTTTACTATTTTATAGTTAACATCCGCTTCTAAAAGGGCTAATTTAACTTCACGCATAACCTCTTTTAAATCACTTTCTGTTATTCTTGCTTTACCGCCAAGTTTTCTTGTAATTGCTTGTAATCTTGAAGATAGACCCTCGAAAGCCATATATATCCCTCCCAAACAAATAATAAATTTATACTAAACAATTTAACTCTTTTTTCACATGAGTTAAAATTTGTGCTATTTGCTTATCTGTAGTTTTTTCACCAATTCTTGTAAGTTCTGATAATATTATTGCTATTTTTTCTTCTTGGTTAAACGTCCTTTTCATAATTCCAAGCTTTTCTTCTAATTCAAAAAGCTTACTCTCTCCTTTCTTTACTATGTCTCTAACTGCTTGTCTTGTTATGTTTTGGTTTTCTGCAATTTCAGATAAAGATAAATCATTGTCATAGTAATCTTGTAAAATTGTTAATTGTTTTTCAGTTAATAACTTGCCATATATTTGGCAAAGCATACTTATCTTAACATTCTTTTCCATATTACCATTCCAATCTCTTATTTGTTTTAAAAATGTAATGCTTATATACTTTACACTATTTTTTTGCTTTTGTCAAGTGTTTCCGTAAGAAAAATCGTATTTTTTTATTTAAAAATACGACTTTTCATTAATTTAAATTTCTATATAATTATGCTCGCATGCTCTTATTAATCTATTCATTATTGCAAGCCCTAAACCTTCTTTTTTTACACCTTCTATTACAACTAATTTTATATTATATGAATCTACTTTTCTAAGAAGCGTAAATATATTTTTACTTATATCTTCTAGGCTTTCTCCCATATCTAACTTATTATTTGTATTATATTTATCTAAATGACTTGTCTTACCTAAAACCAATACATTACCTATGTTTTCTATTTGCTTATTAATTTCTTCTATCATTTTATTCTCATCTTCGCTATACACTAAAATACATTTTGTATTTGGTGCATAATGCCTATACTTCATACCTGGTGACATTACCCTTTCATTTGGATTACATTCTTCCATTATTTGCTTTTCAATAACTACTTCTAATCCTAATCTTTCGATATCTTCAACTGTTATTTTACCTGGCCTTAATATATGTACTTTGTTTTCTATAACCCTTACAACTGTAGATTCTACGCCAATATCTACCATACCATTATCTAGTATATAATCCACTTTTCCGTCTAATTCATCTATAATATCTTCAATTTTTGTCCCACTTGGCTTTCCTGATATATTTGCACTAGGTGCAGCAATTGGTAAATTTGCAAATTCTATAAGTTTTTTTGCAATTTTATTACTTGGCATTCTAATTCCAACCGTTTCTAATCCTGCTGTTACATTATTTGGCACACATTCTTTTCTATTAAATATTATAGTTAATGGTCCTGGCCAAAAATTATTAATTAGTTTTTCTTCAATTTTGCCAATTTCTTTGACTAAATTGTTTAGCATATCAATACTTGCAATATGTACAATTAAAGGATTATCAGATGCTCTCCCTTTTGCCTCAAATATCTTATTTACAGCTTTTTCATCTAATGCATTTGCACCAATTCCATAAACTGTTTCTGTAGGAAACAAAACTATTTTTCCTTCTTTTATATACATTGCCGCTTCTTTTATTTTATTTAAATCTTGATTTAATTTTAAATCTGCATATTTAGATTTCATATTATTCCTTCTTTTTAAGATGTTCTTTTTTGTAAATTGTAGTAGGGGCAGATTCCATATCTGCCCGGAATTATTTATTGTTTTTCGGGCGGATATGGAATCCGCCCCTACAACGTTTGCAATTAATTTGTGCTTTTTTTCTTGCGGGCGGACACAAGGCCCGCCCCTACAGGCATTTGCATTTAATCTGTGACTTTTCATGCGGGCGGACAGGGTCGTCCGCTCCTACACAAAATTCCAAATTCCAAACACCAAATACCATTAAACAAACTCCAATTTATAATTCATATTTGATATTATAATGTATTTTTAGTTATTTTTCAATATTTAGTATACTTTAACATTTTTTGTAAAAAATACATTTATGGGTGATTTATATGGATATTATAAAAATTATTTCATTATCTATTGGATCTATAGTAATTTTATTTATACTTACTAAATTAATAGGTAATAGAGAAATATCACAACTTACTATGTTTGATTATATTGTAGGAATTACAATTGGTTCTATTGCTGCAGAAATGTCCACATCCTTGGAAAATAATTTTATGGAACCAATTGTTGCTATGTTGGTTTACGGATTAATTACTGTACTTATTTCGTATTTAACATGTAAAAGTTTAAAACTACGCAGATTTTTTACTGGTAGAACAAAAATTCTTTTTAATAATGGGAAATTATATAGAAATAACTTTAAATCTTCAAAAATAGATTTGAACGAATTTTTAATGGAATGTAGACTAAATGGTTATTTTAATTTAAGTGATATCCAAACAGCAATATTAGAACCTAATGGTAAAATTAGTTTTCTTCCTAAAGTTTTAAAACGTCCAGCAACACCTAAAGATTTAAATCTTTCACCTGAACAAGATTATATGGTTATAAATGTTATTTTAGATGGTATTATATTAAAAGAAAATTTAGAAAGAACAGGAAATAATTTAAGCTGGTTAGAAAATACATTGAAAAAACAAGGAATAAACGATATTAAAAAAGTATTTCTTGCTACTTGTGATAGTAAAAATAATTTAAGTACTTATATTAAATTAGATAAAAAGATTAAACACGATTTGTTTGAATAAGATTATAAAGATTGTAGTTTGTTTCATGTTCGGAGAATTCAGGACAGTCCCAAAAATCCCCAAAATTGGTGATTTTTAGGGACAGTCCCTAGAATTTTCCTCACACAAACTACAATTTAATTTTCATTTTGAAAGATTTTTCTATAATAATCATTTTCCAATATTAATCTTGACATTTGATATTTTTTATAAATAATTGCATTTGTTTTTTCTACGTATCCTTCTTCTATATCTTCACCCTCATTCGGAGTAAATTCTTCTGTTATTGCATTATATCTACCTTTATCAGTTATAAAACTTCTATCAGAGAATATAACAAGTGGATCAGCATCTGATAAAATATCCTTTCCTATTAGTAATCTTGAATCGTATTCTACTCCAAATAGATTTAAAACTGTTGGCAAAATATCTAAACTTGATCCTATCTTATCTACTTTTATTGGCTCTTTCATACTACCACTCCAAATAAGTAATGGCATATGATATTTCTCAAAAATATCGTCCCTTTGATATGTTGATAATTCATTTATTTCATCTAATGTTAATCCATATGGATAATGATCTCCACTAATTACTATAACTGTATCTTCTAGTTTTCCTGCCTCTTGCAGATTATTTATTAATTCACCCACAGCCTTATCTAATTCAATATTTGCCGCTAAATAGCTTTTAGCTTTATGTGAATATGGTAAGTTTTCTACGGCACTCCAATTTCTATATACCATACAATTTCCTACTTTTGTATAATTTAAATGTCCACTTACGGTCATATAATATGCTAAAAATTTATCATTATTTATATAATCATTTGTTGTTACATCAATCATTTCATAATCACTATTTGGCCATAAACTTGTGTCCATTCTATCTTCTAATCCTGTTCCAACAGCTAAATAAGAATTGTAACCCATAGTATTAATATATTTATCTCTTTCGTAATATGTTGCTGTATGATTATGATAAGCATTAGATGAATATCCTAATTTTTCAAAAACATTAGCATAAGAATACGGCATATAATTTCCAACAATTTCTTTAAAACTCCAAACTCCTTCTTTAGGAATAAGTGATGTATCTGTTATATACTCTCCATCTGCTGTACTTACTGGAAACACTGGTGTATAAAAATTATCAAATTGAAATCCTTCTTTATATAATTTATATAAATTCGGTGTTAAATCTTCTCTTATAGCAAGTGAACTAAATGATTCTCCAACAAAAACAATTAAATTTTTTCCTTCAAACATTCCTGTATATTCGTTTTTACTTGTTGGAGTTTCATTTTTAAAATATTCGTGCATTTCCTTAATTGTTTTGTTCTGTTCGTTTTGTATTAAATTATCAAAATTTATTTCTGTTACATTATACTTTTGTTCTTTCTCTTCATGTAGTTCTGTTGAGACTTCAACTGATAAGCTTTCTTCAAATCCAAATAGAAATCTTTGCAAATCTAATCTCATCGTTGTTAAAAATCCCATATTTTTTGTTGTAAGTTTTGGTACATGTATTTTATAATATAGATTTTTATTAGAGTATATATCATTTGTATTTATAAAATTTACACATATAATAGCTAATATTTGTACTAATATTAATGTACCTACTTTTATAGCTATATCCTTTAAACCTTTTTTTTCAAAATCTATAATTTTAGTTTTATGTAATATTACTAATGCAATAATTGGCAAAGCAAATAATAATATTCCGTACCAATTTCTTAATATCATATCAAATATTACATCCATAAATTCTGTAACTTGCCCACCATTTAATATTGAATAAAAAGAAAGTATTGACTCGTACATACTATAATATACAATTTGTGCACCAAATAAAATTACTATAAAAATAGTTATAATATACGTTATAATCTTGTTCACAATTGGTTTAAACATGCTTGATATTATATTAAAAACTATTGCAATTGGTATAGAAAATAATATAATTAACCATATACTTACTGGAAACACCTTAAATAATAAACAAGATAATACTAATTCTTCATATATTATAAACAAAATATAATAAAACAATAAACTCAATTTTTTCATACCGTTCTCCCTATATTTATTTAAGCTGTTGTAATAATATAACTTTTTTTTGTAATTGTAAATATATATTTAGTTTTTCGGAATATTTATTTGAACGTTGTAGAGCGCTTTAGTTTAACATATTAAAAATTTGTGCACCATTGTTGACAAAACCTATTTTCCCCCTAGACAAAATTTCCGTCCCATTGTCTATTATGAAAAATACTCCGAGGGCATCGGAGTATTTTCATTGGAATAGCCTAAAGCCATTTCTTATTTATGACCATATTCAATAGCATCGAATATGTCATTTCATCTGGGTCATCCGGTTTTCCATCGATTATTTGAACATTAAACATGTCCTTGATGAAATCGATTTTTTCTTTACGACTTTTTTTCCCTAAATACATTTCCACCGCTTCATCAGCTTCTTCTATGGTTTCTGATGTCCAGATCAAAGTTTCTGCTACTTCTCGATCTATCAAATTGCTCATCTTTTCTACCTCCTTACATCAAATTATTGATTACTAAAGATACTATAACTTGAAAATCAAGCTGTTAAAAATTATATCACGTAATAAATCAAAAAACAATTTATTATTTACCAAATTTTGTTATACTGAATTTATTATTTTTTATTGAAAGAATTTAAATAATGCTATATAATATATTTATATTAATTAAAAAGGAAGTGGTATTATGATGAAAGTTTATGATAAGGAAATATATGAAAAACAGGAAAGTATAAAATTTACCTTTTTAATTATTATAGTATTTTTAGTAGGTTTTTTTGCAGGTTATATTGCAAATTCGTTTGCTTCTCAAAAAGAAGTTCCTGATAATAAAAATATACAAGTTGAAAATATAATAAATAATGTATAAAGAGTAGTCTATAGCTACTCTTTATACATTTTATTCTACACTTTTTAAACTTTCTATTATATCTATTTTTTTAAGTTCTTTATTCATCATTAAATTAATTGCCGTAGCAAATATAATTGTCATTAAAAATGCTAATATATAATTTATCCAATTTGTTTGTCTACCAAACATTACAATATCTACCTCTGCAGTCGATATTACAAAAAAGTTTAAATATACACCTAAAACTAAACCAATAATAGCTCCTAAAATTGTTAGTATTATATTCTCTCTAAATACATAACTAGATAATTCCCTGTTATAAAACCCAAGCAATTTAATTGTTGCCAATTCTCTTTTTCTTTCTTCTATATTTATGCTATTTAAATTATACA
Organism: uncultured Clostridia bacterium; assembly: GCA_947628115.1. Lineage (GTDB taxonomy): Bacteria > Bacillota > Clostridia > TANB77 > CAG-508 > CAG-452. The sequence continues at coordinate 33,689 of CANQYS010000004.1, forward strand.
AAACTACAAGTGCAAGCAAAGCTGCACATACTATTAATACAACAACTACCATATTTAAGCTTTTTATCATATTACTAAATGTATTACTAATACTATTTATTGTTAATACTTGTGATATATTATCATTTTCTAAAAGATACTTTGAAATTTGTTGTTCCACTTCTTCATTTAAATCCTCATCAATACTTAAGTATATATGATTATCAGTTAATTTCTCTTCAAAAATTTCTTCATACATGGATTTATTCATATAAATATAGTGATAAATATAGTTTTCTACTATTGCATCTATTTTTATGTTTTTAGATTTTTCATCATTTATTTTTATTGTTATTTCGTCACCCATATTTACATTTAAAAGTTTAGATAGCTTTTCTGTAATTATTACACCATTATCTGTTAAATTAATACTTTCTTTTATTAATCTATTTTTTATTGTAACAAAATTTTCAAATTCTTCTTGATTATCAATTGCAATTATATAAGCGTTTTGTTTGTTTCCATTTGCTTCTATATCAGTTGTTTGTTGCCTTAAATATGTATATTTTACATTTTTACCATTATTCTCTATATAACTATTTAACTCTGTAATTTGATTGTTATTTAAATTATCTTTTAATGTTATCTCAAAATCATATTTTCTTATTTCTTTATATTGTTTATTAACTATTGAGGCTATAGAACTTCTTAATCCAAATCCCGTATATATTAAAGCTGTACATCCAGCAATCCCTATTATCGTCATAAATAAACGTTTTTTATATCTAAATACATTCCTTGCAGTTATCTTTTTTGTAAAAGATAAGTGTTTCCATATAAATGGAATTTTTTCTAAAAAGATTTTTTTACCTTCTTTTGGAGACTTTGGTCTCATTAATTTTGCTGGTGTTTCTCTTAAAATTTTATAGCATGCAAACATTGTAGCAATTGTTGTAGAAGCAAATGCAGAAACGCCGGCTATTAAAGCATAATTAATATTTATACTCATTATAACTGTTGGCATAGTATTATACAAAATTCCATATGCAGTAGCAATTACCCAAGGAAGCGTATATGAACCAATAACAGTTCCTAATATTATTCCTATTAAAGTTGCTAGAATTGAGTATGATAAATATTTTATAGAAACCTTTATTCTACTATATCCAAGTGATTTATATGTACCAATATTACCTCTATTTTCTTCTACCATTCTTGTCATTGCAGTTAGCGATACAAGAGCTGCCACCAAGAAAAATATTATAGGAAATACTTCTCCTATTGTTTTTACGCTTTCACAATCTGATCTATATGAACTATATCCCTCATTTGTTTCTAAATTAAGCACATATATTTTTACACTTAAATCTTCTAGTTTTTTTTCACTATCTGCAATTTCCTTTTCTGCATCTTCTATTTCTTTTAAGGCATTTTGTTTCTCTTCTTCAAATTTTATTTCATTCTCTCTAAATTCAACCCATCCATTATTAATTTTATCTTCTGCAGTTTTTAAATTGGCATTAGCTATTTTTTTATTATTTTCTAGTTCCTGTTTTTGTGAATTTAAAGTTTGTAATCCTTGATTATATTCGCCTAAAGCCTTATTTAGTTCAACTTGATAATTCTGCATAGTTTGTTTTTGTATGTTTATTTCTGTTTTTCCTTGTATTAACATCTTTATGTTGTCTATTAGTTCTTGTGGTGCTGAAACTCCAGTTAAATACTCTAAATATGTATTTAAATCTTTAAATCCTGTTTCTGCTAAAATTTTTGTTTCAGCTTCTAATAATTTTTGTTCTTCTTGGTTTATTTTATTTAATCCCTCATTAATTTCTTTTTGCCTTTCATCTAATAAAGACTTTGTTGAAGCTAAAGTACTTTCTCCTTCTTGCACTTTATTATTATATTCATTTATCTGTCTATTGTAACTTTGTTTTTGAAAAGTTAATTCTTTTTCTCCGGTTTCTAATTCTTCTCTTGCATCATTTAATTTATTTTCTGCATTAACAAGTTCATCTTTTCCATTTTGAACTTCTTTTTTTGCATCGTCTATTTTTTCTTTAGCTTCATTATATATCTTAGTGTATTTTTCGTCTTCTAGTTTGTTTGTTTTTTCTTCTATACTTGTTTGAATATTTTTTATTTCCTCTATGTATTCATCAGATGTTCTATTTTTACTTTCTGTATTTACCCTAGCATATATATTTGTATATTCCTCCATACAAAATGCATCTTGCAAAACCATAGCAAATCCTGAAATTGTTCCATTTCCAAGGTTTGTATTACCTCTAGTTAAAGCTACATATAAAGGTGTATTTGCAAATCCAACAACTGTATATTTATTTGTTACAAAAGTATCTTCTAAATTTGTGCTAGCATTAATAAATTCAATTGTATCACCAATTTTATACTGTGCTGATAATTTATTATCTAATACAATTTGGTCTGGATTACTAGGATAATTTCCATCTACAATGTCTAATTTATTTACTGTTTGATTAGTTACTTCCTTTGGCATTGAAATTACATTTAAAACTTCTTCTTTATCTTCTCTTTCTACGACAACATTTGCAGATTTGGAAGGTTCAATATAATCAAATTTGTCTATATCTTTTAGAACCTCTATATCGTCATTATTAAATCCAACTGTTGAAATTAAATTTAAGTCAAACATATTATAATCATTCATATATTTGTTATATGTATCTAGCATATCTGGACTTGCTGTATTAATTCCAACAAAAAAAGCCACACCCAACATTACAATTGCAATAATTGAGACAAACCTCTTTCTTGTTCTTTTTATTTCCCTTATAATATCTTTTATATAAGCTTTTCTCATTGTTTTCCTTCCTTTTGGGGAAAAAGGGGCCAGGCCCCTTTTTCCCCAAAATTTTTTTATTACCACTCTATTTGGTCAATAGAAACTGGGTTTTCATTTATTTTATCTTCATTTACTTTTCCATTTTTTATTTTTATTATTCTATCTGCCATTGGTGTTATTGCTTGGTTATGTGTAATTATTATAACTGTTATATTTTTGTTTCTTGCTGTATTTTGTAATACTTTTAATACCTCTTTTCCTGTATTGTAATCTAATGCCCCTGTTGGTTCATCACATAAAAGAAGTTTTGGATTTTTAGCTATTGCTCTTGCTATTGCAACTCTTTGTTGTTCTCCTCCTGATAGTTGACCTGGAAAATTATTTATTCTATTTTCTAATCCAACATCTTTTAGTACTTGTTCTGGATCTAATGCATCTTTACATATTTGACTTGCAAGTTCTACATTTTCTTTTGCTGTTAGATTTGGAATTAAATTATAAAACTGAAAAACAAAACCTATATCATTTCTTCTATATGTAGTAAGTTTTCTTTCATTATATTTACTTATATCTTTTCCATCTACTATTATTTTTCCGTCAGTTACACTGTCCATTCCACCAATTAAGTTTAAAACTGTGGTCTTACCGAGCTCCACTTGGCCCAACAACTACTATTATTTCTCCCTTTTCTCCATCAAAAGAAATGCCATCTGCTGCTCTTACAGCCCCATTATTATATGTTTTTACAACATTTTTTAACTCTATATAACTCATTTTTTATCTCCTTAAGCATAAATTATAGCATAAAAATATTAATTATACAAATAGTTATTTATAGAGAAGAGCGTGTGGACGCGCGTGGAAAATTTATTTAACGAAATAGGATTTTCCCTCCGTCCTAGCGACTTTAAATTTTTGTAAAAAATGATATTATTCTTTTATAACGAGCGGACAGAGTCGTCCGACCCTACAATGTTTGCAATAGGTTTATTTCTATTATTCTTAGTTTGTGGGTGGCCGAATGGCATCGATTAGCTAAAAGACATGCCTGTTTCATTATAAAAATGTGTCTTGTACTATTAAAGTACAAGACACATTCAGCGGTTAATTTCCCAAAAATCTCATTTTCGCATAAATAGATTTAACTTCGGATTTATCAACCAGCAGTAGAGTAAAACCAAAGTATCCAAATTCCTCGTATCGATTTATACCAATTAAACCATAGTTGTTGGCTTTTTTAGTAGCCTCGATTAATGCTTCTGTAGAAAAAGGCATAATGATGTTTTTAGACGGAGAACCATGACACCAAATTCCATCAGAATTTTTATGAAATTCCGCATTCCAAAATTTTCTGTTTGGGTCAAATAACATGTCAATCCTAATCATTGGAAGAATATAATCTTCAATGATTTCAGAAGCCTTCTCATCTACTGACCGAGTATCTGAACCTTCTGTTATCCTCTTGATTGCTGATTTTCGTTTGTTCTGCATTTCTTCCTGAAATGTCATAGCAAAACCTCCTTAAAATAATAATTTTATTGAAACTGTCGCGAGTCATCCTGCAAAACAGGATACCAACAATTTAATGGTAATTATTTTATCATATTTTAATTTTTCTTGCAACTTTTATTTTAAGAACACAATGTCTGCATTTTACTATTGTATTTATTTTTTATTTTGTCAAAAAAACCATCCTCATTGACACAACAATTAAAAAATAATTAATTTTTTATAGACTTTTTTTAATATATAATATAAAATATTTAAGATTTAATTTATAAGGAGATTAGATATGATTAGTAATATTGTACTTAAATATTTATTAGTTTTTTTTGTTTCTATGATTCCACTAATTGAACTTAGGGGAGCAGTACCTATTGGTTTAAGTCCACTTCTTGGAAATCCACTAGACTTATTACCACTTTATATTGTTTGTATTATTGGTAATATGCTACCTGTACCTTTTATTTTCTTTTTTGCTAGAAAACTTTTGGTTTGGGGATCAGATAAAAAATTTATAGGAAAGTTTTTCAAATTTTGTTTAGAAAAAGGCGAAAAAGCTGGAAAAACCTTGCAGTCTAAAACAGGTAGAGGTTCATATGTTGCATTATTTTTATTTGTAGGAATTCCTTTACCAGGAACAGGTGCTTGGACAGGGACTCTTGCAGCAAGTCTTTTAAATATGGATTTTAAAAAGAGCATTTTAGCTGTTACTGCTGGGGTGGTTCTAGCTGGTATTATAATGGGGCTTGCATCCATCGGTGTTTTCGGTGCATTTGGTGCTATATTTAGCTAATTTAATAAATAAGATTTTAATGTATGTGCTTACTAATAAAAATTCCAGTGATAAATCACTGGAATTTTTATTAGTATTTTCTATCTGTCTTTCTGTTCATATTCTTTTTTCTTTATTCTAAATTCTATAAAATCATTAACTAATATTTTTATTAATGCAATTATTGGTACTGCTAAAAACATTCCAAGTATTCCATAGTATGCTCCAAATACTGTAACTGAAAATATTACAAGTATAGAACTTAGTTTTAAAGCATTTCCTATTATTTTTGGATTTATTATATTCGCATCTAACTGCTGAAGTATTATTACAACAATTAACATCCATATTGCTTTTGAAAATCCTCCTGTAAACACTGTAATTAATGCCGAAATCGCAATTCCAACTATTGCTCCAAAATATGGTATTATATTAAATAATCCTATCATAAATCCAAGTAGTACCCAATATTTTACTCCTAATATCCATAGTGCTACTGAAACTATTATTCCAACAATAATTGCATCTACTATTTGACTTGATATAAATTTAAAAAATATATCATTTGCTTTTGTAAAGTAATTATCTATTGCTTTGCATGTTTCTTCCTTAAACAATGCTTTTAATAGTTTTCTAATAAATTTTAATATTTCTGCTCTTTCTAATAATATATATACAGACATTATTATTGTTACAAATACGTTAAATATGGCATTAGCTACTCCCACAACTCCTTTTATATAGTCTGATATATTTTCTAAATTGACTAATTTTGTTATATCAATTTTTTGAAGGTTATCTATAATTTTTTGTAAACTTTCTCTTTTTATAATTGAATCTTCTGGCATATTATTAACAAAGTCTATAGCATTTTGATAATATCCTGGCAAGTTATTTGCTAGGTCCATTATGCTTTTTGAAAGTGCGGGAAATAATATATTAATAATTATAGCCAATATTATTATTGCTAAAATATATACAGTAATTACAGATAATCCCCTTGCTCTTTTTTTAATAAATTTTAATTTTATTTTCTTATATAATTTTTCAATTTGTCTACATGGTATATAAAATAAATAAGATAACAATATTCCCATTAAAAATGGCATTAGTATTGATATAAATTTACCGAATGATTCTGAAATATCATTAAAGTTATCTAACGTATTATATACAAATAAAACTGCCACTGCAAATGTAAACCAATATATCCACTTTGTCCAATTTCTTTTTTCTTTCATATTATTTATTTCATCTCCAATCCTACAGGACAATGATCGCTTCCCATTACATCCGAATATATATATGCATCTTTTATGTTTTTACTTATTCTATCAGATACAAGAAAATAGTCAATACGCCATCCTGCATTATTTGCTCTTGCATTAAACATATATGACCACCAGGTATAACATCCTTCTTTTTCTGGATATATTTTTCTAAAGGTATCTGTAAATCCAGATTTTAAAAGCATGTCTATTTTTCCTCTCTCTTCATCTGTAAATCCAGCATTTTTTCTATTAGATTTTGGATTTTTTAAATCTATTTCTTTATGTGCTACATTTAAGTCTCCACATATTATTACTGGCTTTTTTTTGTCTAATTCTTTTAAATATTTTCTAAATTCTTCTTCCCATATCATTCTGTAATCTAATCTTGCAAGATCACGTCCAGAATTTGGTGTATAACAGTTTACCATATAAAAGTCATTAAATTCTAATGTAATTACTCTTCCTTCTTTATCATGTTCTTCTATTCCAATTCCATATGCAACATTTAAAGGTTCTTTTTTAGTAAATATTGCTGTTCCTGAATATCCTTTTCTTTCAGCATAATTGTAATATTCGTAATATCCTTTTAAGTCTAATTCTATTTGACCATTTTGCATTTTAGTTTCTTGAATACAAAATATATCTGCATCTAGACTTTGAAAAATATCTATAAATCCCTTTTTATATATTGCCCTTAATCCATTTACATTCCAAGATATTAGCTTCATTTTTCTCTCCTTTAATTTATATAAATTATAGTTTGTGTGAGAAGAGCGTGTGTGCGGGTCGCCCTGGGGTGCGACCCCTACAACGTTTGCAATTAATTTGTGCTGTTTTTTCTTGCGGGCGGACTTAGAGCGCCCGCCCCTACAGCGTTTGCATTTGGTTGATTAGTAGAGAAGCGCGAAATGGTTCATTTATATTTTACGAAGTGAGCTTGTGTGGGGACCGACTAGCTAGATACTGTTAAATAGAAGATTAGCGTCAGCAATCTTATATTTTACAGTGTCTGCGTAGTTGGGACGAACGAGTTAAAATATAAATTAACCATTGGGAGCGGTCTATTTCTTTTTCAAAGTCGCTAGGACGGATGAAAAAATCCCATTTCTGAGGTGAATTCAGGACAGTCCCAAAAATCCCCAAAATTGGTGATTTTTAGGGACAGTCCCTAGAATTCCCCTCACACAAACTGCAATTTATTTTTCTTCTTTATATATTTTTAATTTAACTAAAACATTATATATTTTAGTTCCAAATGGTATCATATATATATCTTCTTTTGTAAGTAATTTCATAATTAATACTAAAATTACATATGAAATTACTCCAATTAAAATAGATATAATTGTTGATATTGTATTTCCAGTTATAGTTATTAATAATTTATATGCAATGTAAACTATTATACCCATAATTGCAGATATGAATATAGGTTTGACTATATGGTCTTTAAAATTCATTTGCAATTTTATTTCTTTATTTAAATAATACATACATATTGCAAATAATATTATTTGACATGCAATTGAACTAATTACAGCTCCTAATATATTTATCTGTGGATTACTAATTAATATAATGTTCATTACTAATTTTACAATTGCACCTATTCCTAATGCTATTGCTGGAATGTGGACTTTTCCAAATCCGTATAATCCACCTTCTACAACATAATTTATAGATACAAAAATCATTGTTATTGTACTTAAAATTAATATATTTGCTCCATTTGATGCCTGAGGATATATAAGTTTAAGTATAGGTTCTGCAAGTGCAATTAGCCCCGCTGTACATGGCATTATAATTAATATAGAGGCAAAAAATGAAAATGATAACCTTTTATTTACTGTTTTATAATCTTTTACTGATATTGCAGATGAAATTGCTGGAACTAATGCTGTACAAAATGCTCCTGTTATAGCAAGTGGTAAATGTATTATTGTTACTACTTTTGATAATAACCCTGATAATTCCATTGCTTTTGCTTCTAATGTCTCTTTTGTATCTAAAATTCCTGAAAATGCTGTTTGTATACAATTACTTATTGTAACTGTGTCTATCATATTATTAATAACAGATATTAATGAGCCAATTGTCATTGGTATTGAAATTGCAAATATTGTTTTAATAAGATTTTTAGCTGTTTTATCTTCTTGTTGAACTGTTTGATTTTTACACTCCAAAATAATTCCTTTTTTTCTTCTTTTATAGAAAATATATAGATATGTAAAAGAAATTATTATTGCAAGTGTAGTTGATACGTTTCCACCTGCAGCCATTATTGCTGGATCCTTACCTACTAAGGCATATACAAATGTTATAGTAAGCGCGCAATTAAAAAATTGTTCTAGTGTTTGTGATACACTTGTAGCTTTTTGGCTACCAAGTCCTGCAAAATACCCTCTTATTACAGAAGATGCAGCAACAAACATTATAGCAGGTGCTAAAACCATTAAAACATATTTTACATCTGGAACATTTAAAATTTTACTTGCAATTATATTTGCTCCAAAAAACAATGCGAGTGAAAAAATAGCACCTATTGCAGTAAATATTTTTAAAGATGTTTTAAAAATTCTATGTGCACCTTTGTGATCACCAATAGCCACTCTTTCTGATACTAATTTAGATATTACAGTAGGTATTCCTACTGATGACAATGTTAATAATAAAGAATAAACAGTATAACCTGCATCATAATATCCATTACCAATATCTCCAAATCCCTCTACATTTATTATTACTAATCTATATACAAAGCCCAATACTTTTATTAAAATTTGTGCAATCATCAGCATTGCAACATTTTTCATAAAAGATGTTCCTTTTTCTTTTTTTATTTTCTCTTGTGCCTCCATTAAATCCTTCCTTATATAATTAATAATTTATTTATATCATATATATAGTATTTTTACAACATTTTATTTTTATAGTTTATATAAGCATTATAATAATTTAAAGCAAGACAAAATAGGATTTTACTCTTTTGTCTTGCTTTTGCTTACTTAACATTTTTTATATATTTAATTTTTTAATACCATCCTTTTGATAACCAATGATTCCATGCATTCTGAGGATTACCATATCTAGAGTTAATATAACTTAATCCCCAATCTATTTGTGTCTTGTAGTTAGTTTTGTAATCAGATCCTTTTGATGCCATTTTAGATCCTGGCAATGCTTGTGGTATACCATATGCTCCTGATGAAGCATTATATGCATATGGGTTCCATCCACTTTCTTTATTCCATAAATAAATTAAACATTCAACATCTGTTTCTGACCAACCATAAGAACTACATGCTGTTGTTGCGTATTCTTGATATTTTAAAACAGATCCACTTGCAAGTCTGCTTCCACTTCTAGATGTTACTTTTGTTTGTATTTGTACTATTTTATTTACAGGTTCTTTTATAACTTTTGATGATAATTCTATTCTTTCTATTTCGATATCATCTTTATATTTTACTTTATAAGTTACTTCTCTTAAACCATTTTTTCCTACTTGTATTACTTTATTAATTGTACTACTTCCACTAGAAACATCTTTTGTAATTGTTTCAAATGGTATTTCTTCTTGAATTGTTATTATTTCCTCAGTAATATTTGAATAATTTTCAGCAATTTTCTCTATATTATCGTTAAGTTCTTCTTGCGAAATTTCTGCTATTTTAGTAGGCTCATTTCCTTCTTTTGTTATTATTATTGTATTTGTTTTAGTTATATTTTCTTCCATACCAGGTATTACTATTTCATCTGTTGATAACATTATATGATTTTCTTCTAATATTTCTGATATTTTTGTTTTTGATGTTAATACTGTAATTTCATGATTGTTTGAAAATTTTATTTTTATACTATTTAACTTTATATTTCCTGCAATTACTGATATTCCTAAGATTATAATAAATACTATACTTATTCCAATAATCTTTTTATAAGATATTGTAGTATGTTTTTGTTTACTCATACATTCCTCCTTAAAGCAATCTATTATATTATACTCTATTAATAAAATTTTGTCAAATTTAGAATTTTTTTCTAATATTATTATATGCTGCTTGTACCAAAAATATTCATATAAATAGTACTTTAGCTAGTGAATAGTGAAGATTGAATAATTAATTCTTCATTGTTTGAATAATTATGAAATAATTATTCAAACTATATTATTGATATGTTTTTTTTGCTGTGTTATAATATGTATGTAAATATAATTAAATAGGAGGTTTTATTATGTGGATTATACTAATTATTATTGTGGTTTTAATTATAGCTATAATTGGAATGTATAATAATTTGGTTAGATTAAGACAAAAAGTAAAAAATTCTTGGAGTCAAATTGATGTTCAATTACAAAGAAGATTTGATTTAATTCCAAATTTAGTAGAAACAGTTAAAGGTTATATGAAGCATGAAAATGAAGTTTTAACTAAAGTTACTGAACTCAGAACTTCTTGGGCAAATGCAGGTACTGTTGCTGAAAAAGCTGAACTTGATAATCAATTATCAGGTGCATTAAAAACAATTATGGCAGTTTCTGAAAATTATCCAGATTTAAAAGCAAACCAAAATTTTTCTGAGTTACAACAAGAATTACAAAACACAGAAAATAAAATATCATTTTCAAGACAATTTTATAATGATAGCGTTACAATGTATAATACAAAATTAGAAGTTTTCCCTTCTAACATTATTGCTTCTATGTTTCATTTTACTTCAGAAGAATTATTTAAAACAGAAAGTCAAGAAGCAAGACAAAATGTTAAAGTTGACTTTAATAAATAAGAACAACTGTGGGCGTTTTTAACATTAGACTATTTAAAAACTTACGCTCGTTGTTTACTCAATAAAAAATGTACTTTGTTATAAAAACAAAGTGCATTTTTTGTTTTAACCTATGTCCGCATTAGTACAAAATATTTTTTTTGCATTTTCGTAAGTAATTTTTGCTATTTCTGATAATTCAATTTCTCGTATTTCTGCTATTTTTTGTGCTATATATTTTACGTTTCTTGAATCGTTTCTTTTTCCTCTAAATGGTTCTGGGCTAAGATATGGAGAATCAGTTTCTATAAGTATTTTTTCCAAAGGTACCATTTTTATTATTTCTTCTGCATTTTTAGAGTTTTTAAATGTTATTGGTCCTGCAAATGATATGTAGAATCCAAGTTTTAATCCTTCTCTTACTAAATCTATATTTAATGGGCAACAATGAAATACTCCTTTTTTATTACATTTATTGTTTTTTAGTATTTCTAAAGTATCATATATTGATTCCCTTGTGTGAATAACAATTGGAAGTTCTAATTTATTTGCTATTTGTATTTGTGATATAAATACTTGTTTTTGTAGTTCTTTATTTTCTGTATTCCAATGGTAATCTAGTCCTATTTCTCCAATTGCAACTACCTTTTTATTTTTTCCTAATATTTCTATTTCATCTAAATCTTCTTTTCTAAACTTGTCTATATCATTTGGCGAAATTCCCACAGTTGCATACATAAAATCGTAATTTTGACTTATATCTATAGCTTTTTTAGAAGATTTTAAACTATATCCCGCATTTATTATTTTAGTAACATTCTCATTATATATTTCTTTTATTAAATTATCTCTATCTTCTTCAAATTTTTCATCATTATAATGTGCATGTGAATCAAAAAATTCCATTTTTCCCCTATTCTTCTATCATTGCTACTACTGTTGCAACAGCATACTCTTTGCAATGTGATATTGAAATATCTATATTTTTTATTTTATCAAATTTTATATCTATAAACCTAATTATTGGATTTCCATTTTCATCATTAACAACTTCTGCATTATGCCAAGAAATATCAAATTTATTGTTAAGTAATGGAGATACCGTTTTAAAAATAGCTTCCTTTGCAGCAAATCTTCCTGCATAATGATAGTACTTAGCATTTCTTTTACTTTCACAATATGTAATTTCAGTAGGTGTGTATATCATATTTAAAAATGTTTGTCCAGATCTTTCTATTGATTCTCTTATTCTACTAATTTCTATTATATCTGTGCCACATAGTATTTTCATTGTTTTCTCCTTGTCTTTATTATTTACTATTGATTTATAAATTTTATTAATGCAATAAAATTTACAACATTTAGTATTAATGATACTAACAATGAAATTAATATAAATTTATTTACTTTAGTGTTTTTATCTACATTAAATTCTTTATACATTACCTCATATTTATTTTTTATTTCATTATACAAATTTTGTAATTCGAATATTTCTTTCCACTTATTAAAATACATAGTTCCTGTTAGTGAATTCGTAATTTCATTTATCCATATTTCTTTTGTAAACTTATAGAATTTTTTCATAATAATTTCTATATCTTCACCATTTTTTATTTTGTCTTGTAAACTTTTTAAATATATTCTTTGATATAGCCTTATTATTAAAGTGTATAAATATTCGTTTTCATAGTCAAATAGTAATTTATTATAATTATTAATGTCTATGCTAGATGTAATGAGACTTGCACTTTGTTTTGTAAATCCAAATTTCGCATATTTAAATTGCTCCATAATTTGCATTGTATGTTTCAATTCTTTTGCATTAAAATTCAATGTACTATTATTTGAAAGTACATTTGTATATTTAATAAAATCATTTTCTATATTTAAAAAATCTCCTTCATTATTCCAATTATCTTGATCAATACAAGTATATGTATAAACAAAAAATCTTTTATTATATAAATCAATACTATTAGTATCAGAAACATTTGTATTAAACCCTATTATATTATCTATAAAATCTGAAAGTTCTGTCATATTTCCAAATGTATCTGTTTGTATTTTTATATTATTATATTCTTTTAATTTATTAAATTTAGAATTTATATCTTTAAATTTATAATTAAAATTTAGTAAATCTGAAAATTTAGTAGTATTTTCAATGTTTGTTTTTATAATTAAAAAACATATACCTGTATCTATACATATAATTTCTATTTTATCTATATTAAAAAATATTCCATCCTCTACATCTATTTTCCCTTGTATTTTTTTATCTAATTTATATCCAAAAGTATTGCAATGTAATTTGGATAATACTTCAGCTTTCACATTGTTTTGCATATTTTTTAAATTATTAATTTTATTCTTGTCAAAAGAAAAAGATGGAAAGAAATAATTCCTTATATTTTCGATAAAATATGAATATAAATTAAGATCTCTTTCTTTTTCAAATATTTTTAACTCACATTTATTATTATTTAATAAGCTTAATAAATATTTTTCATATTTAGTTTCTTTAATTAAAAATGGTTTTATAAAATATGTATATTGGTATTTTATTTTTAATTCCATTATTTTAACCTCTTTTGTTTATTAACTATTTTTCATAATATAATCCATTATCACTTAAATGCCATTCTCCAATAAAGTCTATATATATGCTATTATCTAGATTAACAGATGGCTCTTTAGCTATTGCTCCTATTTTATTTATACTTCCCCAAACTCCGTCCTTTTTAACACTTGCAAAACCACAGCTATTTTGTTCTGTTGCATCTTCGTAAATATAATCTACTATTATTTTTCCTGTTTTATCTACATATCCATATTTTCCGTCTTTTTTACTTAAAAATAAATTATTCGAAGTTAATAAATCAGATACATTTTTTTCTTCAAATTTAAAATTATAATATTTATATTCATTATTTGTATATGCTTTTATGTAACCTTTGTCTGTATTAATTTCTGATATAATCCCAGTAATTTTCTGTGCTAAATTACTATCAAATATAACAGTTTCAGTCTCAGTTTTATCAGCTTGTATAAATCCTGCATTTTCTACATATACCATACTAGTATATTCAAATGGAATAACTTCTTGATTTTCTAAATTTATTATTCCATATTTACCATCTTTTTTTGCTATATAATAAATAGAAAATACATATTTTAAATCTTCATATTGTGGTGCAATAATTTCTTCTTTATTCATATTTATTACACCATATTTACCATCTTTTATAATTATTATGCTGTCTGTTTTAGCTTCTATAATATCATCATATCCACCATCTATAATTATATTTGTATCTTGTGTATTTATTAATTTCCAAACTCCATTTTCTTTTATTCCAAACAAATTTGAACTATTTAAATATTTTATCATTTCATATTTTGGTTCTATTAAAACGTTTCCACTTGTACTAATTAATCCATATTTATTATTTTCATTAACAACTATATACTCATTTTTATATCCTTCTTTTAATGTAAGTATATTTTTATATTGAACTGGTACAATAATTTGTCCTTTTTCATTTACTAGTCCTACATTTTCGGCTTTTTTTATCAAAATGTTGCTTTTTACACCTTTTAATGCTGTTATCTCATCATATTCGCATGCTAAAATTTCTTTCCCCTCAAAATCTATTAATCCATACTTTCCATTTTTGCTTACTCTTAAAACATTATCTTCATACCAAATATTTTGTTTTGAATCCAAATTATCTATTGCCTCTATTTTGTCATATCCTGTTAAAATTTCTTCATTTTTTTCATTCAATGCTTTTGTTTTATATGTTCCATCTATATCATTTATATCATATGTGCATATAAATATTGCTTTAGAACTATTAGGTATTGCTATTATATCATTATATGTAGGTTCTATTATTGTTTCTCCATCATTATTTATAACACCAAATTTACCATTTTCATATGACGTATAATAAGAGTATTTTTTTACTTCTATTTCATTTTTGCCTGTTTTTACTATATTTATAATCGAAATTATAACCATAACTATAACTGCCAAAGCTACAATTACACCTATAACTTTTTTTAAATTTAATTTTGGTTTACTATCATATCTTCTTCCTCTAGTTCTACCTCTACTCATATAGTTTCCTCCTTACAAGTAACTATTTTGTACCTTATATTTATTAATAATATATCACAACCTATTTGTTTTTCCAATAGTTTTCGTATAGTTTTTTTGCTGTTTCAGGGCTATCTTCTCCCTCCATATTTTTTACTGGTGCAAAATCTTCCTCTCTTTTTCCTCTTAGTATTGAAATATTATCAAATAATTTAAAACTATCAAATATAAACTGTTCAAATTTATATGCATTAGGTTTTTTACTTTCAACTAATTTACCATTTTTATTTAAATAATCACATTTTTTAAAAGCTATATGATATTCTAATTCCTTAGTACTTGCTTTTTTTATTGCATTTATATTGAATAAATTGCACATTATGTGAGATTCTCCAAAAATTAATTCGCCATTATCATCTGTTATACTTGCTATATCTTTTGGTAGTTCAGTATATTCTATAACTTTAACTTTATTATTTTGCTTGCATAATACACCTACTTTTTCATCTGGGCTTCTTTTTAATACCGTCCTTGTACCAATTTGATTACCTTTTGATGCAGTTAATCCTAATAATAATACATCTACATATTTTAGTAATATATTATCAACAGAACCTATAAATATCCATTCTATACCTCTTTTTTGCATATCATCTATTACACCTTTTTTTAGCATAGAATTAAATATTCCTCCATTACCATTTGATGCTTCCTTTATAAGCCCATTACTACCTATTAGTAATTTTCCTTGTTCATTTAGTAATGGTAATTCTCCTTGTTCAAATATATATACATCCTTTTTTGGATAACCAAAATAATTGTTTTCCTCTAAAAACTCTACTGTATCGTTGTTATTTTCATTACTTGTCATTATATACCAAGGTATAATTACATTATACTCATTATTTGCTCTTTTTAAAGTATCTACAATAATTTCAAAAAGATATTTTCCACCATTTTTTAATTCAATTTTATATGTACCTTTTGCTTTTGGATGTCCGAAGCCTAGTTCCTTGCCCTCCTGCCATTGTACTTACTGCAAATTTATTATTTTTTATTATTTCAGCACCTATTTTTTTATATTCTTCTATTTCTTTGTTTGTTAATCTATCAGGATTTACTCCTATAATAGGTTCTAATTCTTCTAAATCTACGTATATATCATCAAATGTTTTATTATATAATTCTTTTAATTCGTCAAAATCTATATTTAAAATTTGCTCAATTATTTTATCTTTAGTTCCTAAATTGTTTTTTTTAATAAAATCTATAATATGTTCTTGTTTATATTTCTTTAGCAATTCTTTTGCTATATTATATTTGTTATTCATATCTTAATCCCTTCTTAATAAAGATAAGCTACCATACATAATATAACATTATTTTTTCATTTTGTCTACTATTACTAATTCTAATATGTATTTAATTTATGATAATATCACCTTAGAACTTCGTAAGCGAATATTTCACCATAGATGTATATTTTTGTAAAA